>CAZCVW010000180.1:0-1418 GCA_964502185.1 uncultured Burkholderiales bacterium | reverse complement strand
GAGACCACGAGAGAAGGAGCCATTGCCATGTTGAGGAACGTCGGTCAGGTGGACCGGATGGTACGCGCCGTGGTTGCGGTGGTGGCCTTGGTGCTCGCGCTGGTCGCTGGTCTGGACACGGTGGGCGGTGTCATCTTGCTAATCGTCGCGGTGGTTCTGGGCGGGACCGCCACCATGAGCTGGTGTCCCGTGTACAAGCTGACGGGGATGAGCACCTGCCAGCGGGGCTCGAAAGCGGCCAACTGAGAGCACGCAGCGCGCCCCGCCGGCCGACGCAGACCTCTCACCACCAGCGGACCTGGCCGCCAGCGTCGGCTCATGAGCTGGAACGCCTCAAGTGGAGACCGGAAGGTCTCCGCCCGGGACCGCGCCGCCGCCTCGCTCGGCGACGGGTTCTGCAGGGAGAAGCTTTTGCCAAATTGATTTGACACACCGCTGTGTGTCAAATAGATTTGACAGCGTGAGTCCGCATGACTGCTACCGGTTCGTCCGGCGCACCGTCCCTGCCGACAGTGCCCTGGGTCTGTTCTTTGTCGCCTTCAACTCTCCCGACGACCGGGGCCAGGTCGCCGACCCCCTCACCCGCCTCGACCACATCCGCCGGCTGCGGGCCCGCCTCGCCGAAGAAGAAGACGAAGCCGCCCTCACCGCCCGCCGAGAGGGAGCGACGTGGGCCCAGATCGGCGACACCCTCGGTCTCACCCGCCAGGCCGTCCACACCCGCTGGGGGAACATCGCCCGGTTCGCCAAAAGGGGCCCCGACGACGACCACGCCACCGGGGAGGAGTAGGTGAGTGAGTGGCGGGTGCTCTACAGCCGCCACGCCCGGCAACGCATGCTCGAATGGGACCTCACCACCACCGAGGTCGAGGCCGTCCTCGACGAGGGTGAGACCATCGAGGACTACGACGACGATTGCCGGCTCGTCCTCGGCCGGGCGGGTGTCCGGCCGATCCACGTGGTCGTGGTCGACCGGGACGAGGACCAGACCAGACTGATCGTCACGACCTACGAACCCGACCCCACCCGCTGGCACCCCGGATTCCGCGAACGGAGGCAACCATGAGATGCGCGATCTGCCGCACCGGCCAGACCCGGCCCGGGACCGCCGATGAGGCCATCACCCACCACGGCACCACCCTCGTCGTCAAGGGTGTCCCCGCCGAGATCTGCGACCAGTGCGGCGAGACCTACTTCGACAGCGACATCACCGCCCAACTCCTCGACCTCGCCCGCAGCGCCGCCGAAGCCGGCGTCGTCGTCGACGTCCGGCACTACGCCGCCTGACCGGCCCACCCTTCCCCCCGGACCCCCCATCCACAACTACCGCCACTACCGCCAGAACTCCTCCACATCTCTATCTTCACTGTGAGCCAAACACCAAAACCAGCCCCCGCCGGCGGCACCAGGACCTACGT
>CAZCVW010000179.1:0-6879 GCA_964502185.1 uncultured Burkholderiales bacterium | reverse complement strand
GGTCCGGCCGGCCACCCGGCCCCCCGCCGTGGCGGTGTGGAGGGCCCGCAAGGACCGGTAGTGGTGTCGCGCGCAAATCCCGCGCGTGTGGTTCATCAGGCGACCTTGAGTGGGCCTGGCTACCCACCCGTGGTGACCGGCTTGCCCGCCTCTTTCCAGGCGCCGAAACCCCCCTCCAGGTGGGCCACGTCGTGGCCCATGTCCTGCAGCGCCGCCGCCGCCAGCGCCGAGCGGCCACCGGCGGCGCAGTGGAGGACGATCCGCCGGCCCGGCTCGAACTCCGGCTTGTGGTAGTGCCCGGCGCCGGGGTCGGCGTAGAACTCGAGCATGCCCCGCACGGCGTGGAGGGAGCCCGGGATGTGCCCGGCCTCCCGCTCAGCCGGCTCACGGATGTCGACGAGCAGCGCTCCGTTCGCCACCTCGGCCTCGACCTGGTCGGGGGTGAGGTTCTCGATTCGGCTCTTGGCCTCGGCCACCATCTCGGAAGCTGACTTCTTCATCTGCGTCATGGACCGGAGGCTACCGATGATCGACGACCGCGTCGACCATGCCGTAGGCCGTCCGGCGTCGGCAATCCGACGATGAGACACAATCCGGCACGTCACGTCCAGACAACGCGTCTGCTCAGGCCGGCTCAAAGCTGATCCGCACGTCCTTCATGCGCCGGTACAGCCGCAGCGGATCCTCCGGCGTCGGGATGAACCCGTGAAGCTCTTAGAACCGCGCGGCCTCTTCGTCGATCGCATCGACGACTACGAGTCGAGCGGCAGCGGCCTCACCGGCGGCCACCGCCTTCCGGAGTGCTTCGGCGAGTACCAGCCCACCAAGACCCTTGCCCTGCTCGCGCCGGTCCACACCGAGGCGAGCGAGGAGGGCCATGCCGACCGGGTACGCCGGCAGGCCACGAACGAGCTTCGCGGGCGCATCGGCTCGGAGCACGGAGCCCATCGTCAAGCTGAAGTAGCCGATGATCCGACCGTCACGCGTCAATAGGAACGTTCGAGCAGAGTCCATCTGTTGTGCCGCGAGCGCGTGCCGGCGAAGCCAGGTGTCAAGTTCCTCGTTGCCGGACTCGAACGCGCTCAGATCGTGGCGGACATCGAGCCGAACGCGCGGGCGGCTCACGCGTCGCGGAGCTTGGGGTTCTGCTTGAACAGATCGACGAGCTCGGGCACCGGCTTGGCGGGCTTGTCGAGTTCGGCGATGAACCGGTCGAAGGCGTCGTTGGGCAGCACGAGGTCCCGGTGCTGCTTGACCACCCTCTTGGCGCGCGTAGTGACGGTGTCGAGCACGAACGCGGTCACGGTCGTGTCCTCCGATGCGAGCCCTGGCCGAAGGGGCGGTCGACGCGGTGCTCGGCTTACTGACAACCTGACCCAGGTCCACAGCTAAGCGAGCGCTTCGATCGGTCCTTTCGGGCCGGTGCGCAGGAACCACTCGTACCCGTAGACGGCCGCGAAGGCGTCGGTCGGCAAGACCATGATCGCCGTCTCCGGGATCTGGCTGGCGTGGGCCGTCATGGCCGCCCGCTTCGCCGCCAGGACGCCTCGGACGTCGACGGTGGTGTCCACCAGCACGGTGGGCACGCCCAGGTTCGAGGCGGCCAGGCCGAGCTCCCCGACCGCCCGCTTTGCCTCCTCGACCAGGTGCGTCTCCACGAAGTGGAGGTACTCCCGGTCAACGGTGGCCTCGTAGACGGTGACGGTGGCGGCGCGCCGGGCGGCGGCCACGCCAGCCCGGTGGATCATCACGTGGTCGGGATGGCCGTAGATCCCGTCCTCGTCGTAGATGACGAGCGCGTCCGCCGCCTCCTCTCGGAGCAGGGTGGCCAGGCGCTCGGCCACCTCGGCGGAGTCGGCCCGGCAGAAGGCCCGCGACGAGCGGCGGGCCTCCTCACCGATCAGGCCGGAGTCCTCGTAGCCGAGAAACTCGACCCGGGAGAGGCCGAGGGCCTCGCCCGCGGCCAGGGTCTCGGCCTGGCGGATCTCGGCCAAACCGGCCGTCCCGACCTCGGGGTCCACGCCCGGTGGGGCCGCCCCCCGCTCCCCGCCGGTCGCCATAACCAGCACGGTCCGTACGCCGCCGGCCGCCAGCCGGGCCATGGTGCCGCCGGTGAAGATGGCCTCGTCGTCAGGATGGGCGTGGAAGAAAACCACGGTCATGGCTCTGCGCCTTCTGTAATCGGCCGATTATCGTCCAGCCATGCTTGATACGTGGCTTTTTGAGGCGACCACTGTGGCCGGGGCCGGTGACGTCGACCTCGGTCTCCTCGGTAGAGACGCCGTCGAACTCCTCCTGTACCTGGCCAAGGAGGCCGCCCACGGCGTGGCCCGCCCCGGCGCTCCCCTGGCCACCTTCGCCGTCGGACTGGCCATCGGGCAGTCCGGTGGCGGGCTCGACGACCTGGCGGAGCGGGTCGCCCGCGTCGTGGCCGCGGCCCGGGGCCACGCCGAGGACCGCGGCGCCGTGCCCTAGTCGGTACCGCATGACTAGCTGCGAAATCGTCCAGGGCTACTACTTCGCCAAACCCCTCACCCCCGAAACGCCCGGGCCATCCTGCACCGGGTCATTGCCGCGGCTGGTCGTGGGGCGTGGTCAGGGCGGTATCGATGGTGTGGAGGAAGTCGGTGACGTTGAAGGGTTTGGAGAGGTAGGCGGCGGCGCCGGCGGCGAGGAGACGCTCGAGGCGTCGGGGGGTGGCGTCGCCGCTCAGGATGATCACGGGGATCCGGTTCGTGGCGGGGTCGGCGTGGAGTCGTTGGAGGACCTCCTCGCCGCCCATGTCGGGGAGGTGGAGGTCGAGGAGGATCAGGTCCGGCTGGGACTCGACGGCGAGGTCGAGAGCCACCCGGCCCTGGAGGGCGGGCAAGAGACGCAGCTTCGGGCGGTGGGTGAAGATCCGTTCGACGAGGCGGACGTTGGCGAGGTTGTCTTCGACGTAGAGGATCGTGGCCGCGCGTTCGGGGGAGGGGGTGGCGCGCGGCGGCGGAATGTCATCGTCGGCGGGGCGAGTGTGGGCTGAGCCGCTGACCGGCAACTCGATGGAGAAGACCGAACCCTTCCCGGCTTCGCTGACGGCTTCGATTGTGCCTCCCATGGCCGCGACCAGCCGTTTGGAGAGTGCGAGTCCGAGGCCGGTCCCCTCGACGTCGGTCCCGGCTGCGGCCAGGCGCTCGAAGGGTTGGAAGAGCTGACCCATCAGTTCTGGCCTGATCCCGATGCCCGTATCGGCCACGTCGATGCGGACAACCTGGTCCTTCACGGTCCATGACACGGTCACGTGGCCGGCTGGCCGGTTGTACTTCACCGCGTTGGCGACCAGGTTGAGGAGCGCCTGTTTGAGTCGCTGGTGGTCGGCCAGGACGTGGATCTCGGGATCGGCGGGTGTTTCCGCCCGAAGTTCGACGGCCTGTTTGGCGGCGAGCGTCAGGAGCAGGTCGAGGGTTTCGCGGACCACCTCGGTGACCGGTACCGGCTCGAGGGACAGGTCCAGCCGGCCGGCGTCGATCCGGCTGAGGTCGAGGACTTCTTCGATGAGGGCGAGGAGGTGGCGGCCGGCCTTGAGGATGTGGGCCACGCTCTCCTCCTGGCCGGGGTCCAGCTGCTCGATCTGGAGCAGCTGCGCGAATCCCAGGACGGCGTTGAGGGGGGTGCGCAGCTCGTGGCTCATGCGGGAGAGAAACTCGTTCTTGGCCCGGTTCGCCCGGTCGGCCTCGTCGCGTGCTGCTCGGAGCTCCTCGTTGGCGCGTCGGCGTTCGGCCTCGCTGGCGTGGAGCTCCTGGTTGGTGCGGACGATGTCCTCGAAGGTGGAGATGAGCAGGTCGAGGATCTGCTGTTTGTCGGAGGTGATGGTGAACTTCCTGCCGAGGAAGAGGAGCTCGACGCCGACCTTGAGCCGGCCTTCCGAACGCAGGCGCCGATTCTCGAGGATTCCCTTGATGCGGCCCACGAGGCCGCCGGGATCGTAGGGTTTGGTGACGAAGTTGTCCGCTCCGCACTCGAGGCCCTGGATGATGTCCATGGGGTCGGAGAGCGTGGTGAGCAGGACGACCGGGATTTCCCTGTTGGCGGGGTTTGACTTGATGGTGCGGCACAGCTCGTAGCCGGAGATCCCTGGCATCATGATGTCGGAGACGACGAGATCGAAACCCGAGCGGGCCAGACACTCGAGCGCCTGCTCGCCGTCGGGGGCGATCCCGACCGTGAAACCCGCGGCCTCGAGGATGAGCCGCAGCTCTTCCGCCTGGGTGGGGCTGTCCTCGACGACGAGGATCCTCGTCATGGACCTCTCCTTGTCATCTGGTAGAGAGCCTCCAGAGCCGGAAGGCCAAGGCGTCGAGCGGGAGGGTGAGGTCGGCCAGCCCGGCCGCGACCGCCGCGCCGTTCATGCCGAAGACGACCGAGGTCGCCTCGTCCTGGGCGAGGATGCGGCCTCCCGCCCGGCGGATGGCGTGCAGGCCCTGGAGGCCGTCGCGTCCCATTCCCGTGAGCACGACGGCCACGGCGGAGGCGCCGGCGACCTCCGCCGCCGCTTCGAACAGGACGGTCGCCGACGGGCGGAACCCCCCCACTGGGGCGGTGTCCGACAAGACGGCGGTGGCCGGGTGGGCCACGCCGAGGTGGCGGTCGTCGGGCGCCAGGTAGACGGTCCGGGGCCGTAGCGGCTCGCCGTCGTCGGCCACCTTCACCGCGAGTGTTCCGACCGTGTTCAGCCACCGAGCGAGCCCCTCGACGAAGCCGGAGCTGATGTGCTGGACGACGAGGATCGGAAGAGCGAAATCCGCCGGTAGCTCCGCCAGGATACGCGCCAGGGCCGGCGGACCCCCGGTGGAGGCCGCCACGGCCACCAGGCGAGGCGGTGCCCGGTTCACGGTCGGTGGGAGCGGGAGGGGCTGGGCGCCGCTGGGTTCGGTCCGCCGCCGCACGAGCTTGACGTCGGACATGGCCTTGACCATGTCGACGAACCGGCGTCGCTGCGCCTCGAAGTCGGCCGCCTCGGGCCCGTCGGGCTTGGGGAGCACGGTGAGCGCCCCGGCGCGCAGGGCGTGCATCGCCACCTCGACCTCGCGGACGTCGACGCTCGCCGAGACGATGACGATGGGAGTGGGCGCCTCGAGCATGATCCGGCGGGTCGCCTCGAAGCCGTCCATCCGGGGCATCTTGATGTCCATGGTCACCACGGCGGGCCGGAGCCGTTTGGTCATCTCCAGGGCCTCGACCCCGTCGCTGGCCTCCCCGGCGATTTCGACGTCGGGGTCGGAGCGGAGCATCTCCACGAGGAGCCGGCGGGTGGTGAGGGAGTCCTCGGCGACGAGCACGCGGATCATCGGATCGGCCTCACAGGAGCTGGGCGATGGTCTGGAGGAGCGCGGCCTGATCGAAGGTGCTCTTGGGGAGGTAGGCGTCGGCGCCCACCTCCAGGCCTCGTCGCTTGTCCCGGTCGCTCTCCCGGGCCGTGACCAGCACCACGGGCAGGTGGCGAAAGCGCGCCGAGCCCCGGATCGTCTCCGTTAGCGCGAAGCCGTCCACCCCGGGCATCTCCACGTCGGCCACGACGAGGTCGGACCCGTGGTCCTGGAGGGTCCGCCAGGCATCGGCGCCGTCGACGGCCACCGTGACCTCGTAGCCCGCGGCCTCGAGGATGCTCCGTTCCAGGCTCCTGGTGGTGACCGAGTCGTCGACCACGAGCAGCCGCCTTCCGGGAGCGTCGGCCGTCACGTCGGGCGTCGGGAGTGCCACGTGCCCCGGAGCGCGCCTCAGGGCACAGCGGACGAGTTCGGCCGGGGAGAGGATGAGGGCGACTCGGCCGGTGGGCAGGACAGTGGCGCCGGTCACGTTCCGGACCCGCCTCAGCCGGGGTCCCAGGCTCTTGACCACGACTTCCTGCTCGGCGAGGAGCTCTCCGACGGCGAAGGCCGTCTCGTGTTCCCCGTCGGTGAGGACGACGAAGGGGACCCTGGCCCCGCCGGGAGCCGGATCGGGGGCGGGCATCCCCAGAACCCCCGCCAGCGAGACCGCAGGCAAGGGCCCGCCCTTGGCGAGCACCATCTCCCGACCCTCGACCGAGCCCAGCTCGGCGGGCCCGGCCCGCAGGAGGGTGCGGACGCCGGCAGTGGGGAGGGCGAAGACGTGGCCGGCGCATCCGACGAGGAGCGCCCGGATGGTCGTGAGCGTGAGCGGCACCGCCAGCACGAAGCGGCACCGGTCGGGCTCCGACGACAGGTCGACCGAGCCGTGCAGGGCTTCCACCCGGTTCTTCACCACGTCGAGGCCCACCCCCCGGCCGGAGACCTCCGTGACGAGAGGGGCCGTCGAAAAGCCCGGGAGAAAGACCAGGCGGGCCAGCTCGGCGCGATCGCCGGGCACGGGTATCCGTTTGCGCCGGGCCAGCTCGGCGATGGCGGCGAGGTCCAGCCCCCGGCCGTCGTCGGTGACGGTGATCTCCACCCCGGTGCCCTTGACGACCGCTCCCACGACGATCCGGGCCCGGCGGGGCTTGCCCAGGGCCTGGCGCTCGGCGGGGGGCTCCACACCGTGGTCCACTGCGTTGCGCACGAGGTGCAGCAGCGGGTCCCTCAGGGCCTGGAGGATCGAGCGGTCGAGCCCGACGTCGCCGCCCTCGACGGTGACCTCCGCCTCCTTGCCCGCGGCCCGGGCCAGGTCTCGCACCGCTCGCTCCAGCCCGTCGCAGGCCTCCGCGAAGGGCAGCATCCGGGCCCGGCGGACCTCCTCTTCGAGTGGGCCGGCCGCCTTGTCGAGCACCTGCTGGTCGGCCTGAAGGCCTCCCAGCAGGCCTTCGAGGGCCCGCTCCAGCCGCTCGAGGTCGCCGCCGATTCGGCCAAAGGAAGGCGGCGCGCCCTCCGGGGCCGCGGCAAGGGG
>CAZCVW010000178.1:0-6929 GCA_964502185.1 uncultured Burkholderiales bacterium | reverse complement strand
GCCGGCGTACTCCTCGTACTTCATCTCGCGCTCCGCTTCGCGGATGCGCTGGAGAATCACCTGCTTGGCCGTCTGGGCGGCGATACGCCCGAAGTCCGTCGGGGTGTCGTCCCACTCCCGGATGACCTGGCCGTCCTCGTCCAGTTCCTGCGCCACGACCCGGATGTCGCCGCTCTCGGCGTCGATCTCGACGAGGGCCTCCTCGGCCGCCTTGGGCATCCGCTTGTAGGCGGTCACGAGCGCGTTGGCCAGGGCCTCAAGAAGGATCTCGAGGCCGATGCCCTTCTCCCGTTCGATAACTCGCAGGGCCTCCATGAGCTCGTAGTTCATGTCAACCTCTCTTCGCCGCGGGTGCCGGCGGCCGCCTTGGGCTGGGCCGATCGTGCGCGTGCCGGCTTGCCCCGCTGGCCCGGCTTCGGCGCCGGGCCCCACTCGAACACCGTGCGCGCCCCCGCGATGTCCCCGTAGGAGAACCGCCGCGACTCGCCGTCGACCTCCAGGACCACACCCCCGTCGTCAGCCTCGGTCAGCAGCCCCCGATGACGGCGGGCGCCGGACACGGGCTCGTGCGACTTGATCGAGATGGTGGTCCCCACGAACCGCCTGAAATCGGAGTGGCGCCGCAGAGGCCGCTCGAGGCCGGGGCTGCTCACCTCCAGGTTGTAGGGGCCGACAAGCGCGTCGGCGGCGTCGAGGGCGGCCGACACGGGGTGGCTGGCCGCAGCCAGCGCGTCGAGATCTACACCGTCCGGACGGTCGACGGACAGGCGGAGCGTGCGGGCGCGGCCCGACCCCACGACCTCGACGTCGACCAGGTGCAGACCGAGCCCGGCGAGGACGGGCTCGGCGGCGGCGCGCACTGCTTCCAGATCGGCCACGGCGAGCACCTCCTCTCAAAGAAAAACGTGGGCCCACGCCCACGTCGTGCCAACGGCTCGGACATGATTTGACCAATCATAGTGCCTGGAGCCTCGAAAGCGCCCACATCTGGGGGGGTTGTCCGGGGTGGCGGCCCCCGGTCACCCTTCTCCCTACAAGGCGCACGGTCGGGCGGGTGACCGGGGGACTCCACCCCTACATCTCCAGGGCTGGGCGCCAGTCGTTCACGTCGCATTCGTCGCGGGCGCCGGAGGCTCTCAGCTTGCGTTCGATCACGCCTCTCGCGAGGCCCTTGGCGCCCAACGTGAGCTGGAGCGGAATCCCGAGCAGGTCGGCGTCGGCGAATTTGACGCCGGGGCTGGCGTCGCGGTCGTCGTAGAGGACGTCGATTCCGGCACTGGTCATTTCGGTGTAGACGCGGTCGGCGGCGGCTCTTACTTCGGGGGCGGCTTCGCCTTTGCCCGGGAGGCTGATCAGGTGGACCGCGTAGGGGGCCAGGTTGGCGGGCCAGCGGAGGCCGTGCTCGTCGTGGTGTTCCTCGACGACGGCGGCGACCACCCGGGACACGCCGATGCCGTAGCAGCCCATGACCATGGGGTGCTGCTCGCCCTTCTCGTCGGTGTACCCGGCGCCCATGGCCACGGAGTACTTGGTTCCGAGCTGGAAGGTGTGGCCCACCTCGATGCCCCGGTCGACCGAGAGGGTCGCGCCGCAACGGGGGCAAGTATCGCCGGTGGCCACCTTCACGAGGTCGGCCCAGATGCCCACCTCGAAGTCACGGCCGAGGACAGCGTGGCGGACGTGGTGGTCCGGTTGGTTGGCGCCGGTCACCCAGCCGGCGGCGGGGCCGGACCGCAGGGCGGGGTCGGCCACGACGACCGAGGCGCCCGGGAAGTGCGGGCCGATGTAGCCGCGGGGGACGTCTGGGTGGCTGTCGAAGTCGGCGTCCTCCCAGAGGCGCACCTTGCGGCCGGGCAGGGCCCGGTAGAGGGCGTACGGGTTCACTTCCCGGTCGCCGGGGACGAGGGCGAGGCCGAGCTCGCCGTCGACGTCGAAGGCGATCGACTTGATGAGGTCGCCCGGCTCGGTGCCCATGTGCTCGGAGACGGCCTTGATGCCGGGCAGATGAGGCGTGTGCTCGGGGGCCATCGTCGGGGCGTCGACCGGAGGCGCACCCGCGGCCGGTTCGGCCCGGACCGCCGCTTCGACGTTGGCGGCGTAGTCGCAGGACTTGCACCACACGAAGTCGTCCTCGCCGACGGCGGCCACAGCCATGAACTCGTGGTTCACGTCGCCGCCGATCTCCCCCGCCTGAGCCTCGACCGGCCGGAAGGTGAGCCCGCACCGCTCGAAGATGCGGTGGTAGGCGGCGTACATGTCCTGATAGGTGGCCCGGAGTCCCTCGACGTCGGCGTCGAAGGAGTAGGCGTCCTTCATGAGAAACTCACGGCCCCGGAGCAGGCCGAAGCGGGGACGGAGCTCGTCCCGGTACTTCCAGCCGATCTGGTAGAGGTTGACGGGCAGGTCGCGGTAGCTCGAGTACTCCCCCGCCACCGTGGCCGTGATGACCTCCTCGGCGGTGGGCGCCAGGCAGAAGCCCGTCTCCTTCCGGTCGGCGAGCCGGAACATCAGCGGGCCGTAGGTCTGGTCCCGACCGGTGCGCTCCCAGTACTCGAGCGGCTGGATGATCGGAAGGAGCAGTTCCTGGGCGCCGGCCGCGTCCATCTCCTCCCGGACGATCTGCTCCACCCGGCGCAGCACCCGGTGGCCGAGGGGGAGCCAGGAGTAGATGCCGGCCGCCACCTTGCGCAGGTAGCCGGCGCGCACGAGCAGCCGGTGGCTGTCGACTTCGGCGTCAGAAGGGTCGTCGCGCAGCGTGCGCAGGAACAGCCGAGACATCCGCATGAACGTGGAGGGTAGTAAACGTTCTATTGGGCGGGCGTCGGGGCGGCCGGCTGCGTCAGCTGGAAAGAGGCGCCGATCGCCTCCAGCGTCGGCTGGTCCCGGCCCGGGTCGTCGGTGGCCAGGATGGTGATGAAGGTCGACGCGCCCGACACCAGGTAGTACTGGATCTGGAGCAGATCGACGTCCTTCTGCTGGCCGTCCTTCACGCTCTGGACGCCCGACGCCTTGGCAGCCGGACCGGCGGCGATGTTGGCCACTTCCACCTTCACGTCGCGCAGGCCGAGTTCACCGAGTTGGCCGGGCAACCCCTCGGCCACCTTCTCGGTGGTCAGGCCCGGCGCGGACGGGATCTTGAGCACGTTGAGGTTGGTGGTCCGCTCGCACTCGTCGTAGGCGAAGAGCTTCCCGCCCCGCTGGATCAGGGTGCGGACCTGGTTGAGGATCGCGTCCGGAAGCTTGTTCTCGTCCGGCTCGTTGAACAGCTTCTGGATGGTGGTGTTGTCGACGACGACGTCCTTCCAGGTGTTCGGTATCTGGATGGAGAACCCGTCCGCGGCGTTGGTCACGACCCGTCCCGCGGGGGCGCCGGCCGAGGTCGTAGTCGACCCCTTGCAGGCGGCGGCCTCGGTCCCCTTCTTGTCGTCCGAGCAGCCGGCAAGGGCCAAGGCGACCGCGGCTACTGCCGCTCCACATCGTCGTCCGAACACCACAGTGCGAACCCTATCCGGCGATGTCGCGGATGCGGGCGATCCGCTCGCCGTCGTCGTTGGCGTCGTCACCCTGGAGGGCCAGCAGTTCGTTGCGGGTGGCCTCGGCCTCGGCGGCGGCGCCCTCGTCGGCGGCGGCCAGCCGGGCCTCGATGCCCTCCGCCATGATCCGCTCCGCTTCCTCCACCAGCGCCGCCACCATCTGCGCCTCGGGCACGACCCGCACGACCTTGCCCCGCACGAACAGGTGCCCCTTCCCCCGTCCGGCGGCGATGCCGAGGTCGGCCTCCCGGGCCTCGCCGGGGCCGTTGACCACGCACCCCATGATCGCCACCTGCAGCGGGATGCCCCGCTCGGAGAGTGCCTCTTCTGCCTCCCGGGCAACCCGGATGACGTCGACCTCGGCCCGCCCGCACGAGGGACAGGCGATCAGGTCGAGGCCTTTGCGCTCCCGCAGTCCGAGGATCTCGAGCAGTTTCCGGCCGGCCCGGGCCTCTTCCACCGGGTCGGCGGTGAGCGAGAAGCGGATGGTGTCGCCGATGCCCTCGGCCAGCAGGGCGCCGATCCCGGCCACGGACTTGATCAGCCCCTGGGGGGGCGGGCCGGCCTCCGTGACGCCCAGATGCAGTGGGTGATCGGTGGCCTCGGCCATCAGCCGGTAGGCGTCGATCATGAGCGGGACCGACGACGCCTTGACCGAGATCTTGACGTCGTCGAAGCCGACCTCGGCGAAGAGGGCGAGTTCATGGGTGGCGCTGGCCACCAGCGCCTCCGGGGTGGCGCCGCCGAAGCGTTCGTAGAGCGCCGGGTCGAGGCTGCCTCCGTTCACGCCGATGCGGATGGGGAGGCCCCGGTCCTTCGCCTCCCGGGCCACGGCCTTGATGTGCTCCGGCTTGCGGATGTTGCCCGGATTCAGCCGGAGCCCGGCCACCCCCGCTTCCATGGCGGCCAGCGCCAGCTTGTGCTGGAAGTGGATGTCGGCGATCAGGGGGACGGGCGACCGCGGCACGATCTGGGCCAGGCCCTCGGCCGCCTCCTCCTCGTTGCAGGTGCAGCGGACGATGTCGGCCCCGGCCGCGCTGAGCGCGTAGATCTGGGCCAGGGTGCCTTCGACGTCCGCCGTCTTCGTCGTCGTCATCGACTGCACGGACACCGGGGCACCGCCGCCCACGGCGACGGAACCGACGGAGATCTGGCGGGTGGATCGGCGCGGCTTCACACGACCAGCGTATGACCCAGAGCCCGGACGGCGGGCAACCTCCGCAAGATCTCTGGGATTCCTTCGGACTACGGGCCGCTCGGAGATTTGAAGATGTCGAGGTAGAGGGCGCTGAGCCCGAGGAACACGATGAGGGCCAGCACGGCCGCCGTCAGCGGCATCAGCTTGGCGAAGTCCACCTGGACGCGCCGCTTGGTGATCATCGAGGCGATCTTCTCGTAGGTGGCGATGGCGACGTGCCCGCCGTCGAGGGGCAGCAGCGGCACCATGTTGAAGATCCCGACGAACACGTTGATAGCGAAGAGGAACATGAGGACGGCGCCCCAGCCGGATTCGACGGCGTCGCCGGCCACCCGGGCGGCCCCGACGGGCGAGAGCAGGCGGTTGTTCTCGTCGCCCCCCTCGTCACCCCGGAGCAGCTGGGTGTAGTTCTCGACACCGGAGGGCGAGAAGATCCCGCCCAGCGCCTTGACGGTGTACCAGGCGAAGCGGGGCATCTGGCTCACCGTCCGGCCGATAGCCACGGGGACCGCCACGGTGTCGAGGTACTCGTCCGGCCCGACCCCGACCCGCGGGACGCGCTGGCCGCCAACGACCTCGGTCCGGGGCGTGATGTTGATGTCGAGGCGCTCGTGGCGCCCGTCATTCTGGCGATCAACGGTGAAGACGAGTTGCTGCTCGCCATGGGCCTGGATGTAGAGCGGGACGTCCTCCCACTCCTCGATCTTCTGTCCGTTGATGGCGACGATCCGGTCGCCGAGGGCCAGCCCGCTCTGGGCCGCGGGGCTGTCGGCCACGATGTGGTCCACCACTGGGCGGGCCTTCGGGATGCCCACAGCCGCGTAGACGAGGAACAGCAGTAGAGTGGCGATCAGGAAGTGCATGGTGGAGCCGGCCACGGCCACACCGAGGCGGTGCCGGTACGGCTTCGCCCGGTAGGTGCGCTCCTCGTCGGCGGGGTCGACCGGGTCGAGGTTGCTCATGCCGATGATCTTCACGTAGCCGCCGAGAAGGATGGCCTTGACCCCGTACTCCGTTTCGCCCCGGCGGGTCGACCAGACCCGGGGCCCGAAACCGAGGAAGAACTCCGTGACCTTCATGCCGGCCCGCTTGGCCATCACGTAGTGACCGAGCTCGTGCAGCATGATCATGAGGATGATGGCGAGGAGCACCCCGATCGTCCCGGCCAGGCGGGGCCGCATCACCGAGAGGGTGACCACGCCCGCCAGCACTAGCGCGGTCGTCGTCACCGCCCGGCGGGGGTCGACCTTCTCCTGATTGGTCGGGGCATCTCTCAAGCCGCACTCCTCTGATCGACGGAAGCCCGGGCGCGACCGCGCGCCCAGCCGTCAGCTTCCACAACGTCGGAAACATCGGAGACGTTCCCACCCGGGTGGGCTCCGAGAACTTCGCCGACCACGTCGGCGATCCCCGTCCAGGGCAGGCACCCGTCGAGGAAGGCGGCCACCGCCACCTCGTTGGCCGCGTTGAGCACCGCCGGGGCGCTTCCCCCGGCCCGGGCGGCGGCGTAGGCCAGACCGAGACAGGGAAACGCGTCCAGGTCGGGGCTCTCGAACGTGAGCGTTCCGAGCCGGGCCCAGTCGATGACGCCCGACGGCTGGCGGACCCGGCTCGGCGCCGAGAGGGCGTAGGCGATCGGCAGGCGCATGTCGGGCATCGAGAGCTGGGCGATCGTCGAGCCGTCGGTCCACTCCACCATCCCGTGAATGATCGACTGGGGGTGGACCACCACTTCGATCAGGTCGAGATCCACGTCGAAGAGCTCTCTCGCCTCGATCACCTCCAGCCCCTTGTTCATCAGCGTGGACGAGTCCACGGTGATCTTCGGGCCCATCGACCAGGTCGGATGAGCGAGGGCGTCGGCCACCGTCACCTGCTCGAGCTCAGCCCGGGTCCGTCCCCGAAAGGGCCCTCCGCTGGCCGTGATCAGGATGCGTCGGATCGACCCCCGAGGCCCGGACTGGAGCGCCTGGTAGATGGCCGAGTGCTCCGAGTCGACGGGGAGGATCTCGCCCCCGCCGGCCGCCCGGGCTTTGGCCACCACCGGGCCGGCGGCGATCAGGCTCTCCTTGTTGGCCAGCGCCAGGCGCTTGCCCGCCTCCAGGGCGGCGATCGTGGCCGGCAGCCCGGCGAAGCCCACCACCGCGTTCAGCACGATGTCGGCGTCCGCCAGGGCGGCCAGCCCGGCCAGCGCGCCG
>CAZCVW010000177.1:0-6962 GCA_964502185.1 uncultured Burkholderiales bacterium | reverse complement strand
GCCAGGTGACGGCCGGCGGCGGCGCCGTCATCCCGGGGGACACCCCCGCGCCCGCCGTCATCCTGGGGGACACCCCCGCGCCCGCCGTCATCCCGGGGGACACCCCCGCGCCCGCCGTCATCCCGGGGGACACCCCCGCGCCCCCGGGGAACCGTCCGGGCCTCGAGGCGGGAGAGGAACATCTTGATATCGGCGTTGAACTCGCGGACGACGGCCTGGGCCTTGGCCACCTGCGAGAGGACGGGGACGGTGGCGGCCAGCGAGGCGAGGCGGGCGAAATCCTCCGTGTAGCGGCGCAGCTTCACCTCGGCGCCGAGGTTGGGCGGCCAGCCGCCGGGCAGCAGCGGGGCGGCCAGTTCCTCGGGGAGGGGGTGGACGTGCCACAGCTGCTGGGGGCGCTGGCCGAGGACGGCGGCCACCCACCAGTCGAGCAGGGTGGCCAGCACCGGGTCGGCGGCGGCCAGTTCGGGGGCGAGGCCGGCCAAGCGGGCCTCGACCGGGCGGAGCGCCTCGTCGTGGACACCGGCGTCGAGGCCCCACAGGACGAGGTCGTGGAGGACACCGGCGGCCCAGCGCTGGTCGGCGGGCGACGCGCTCTGCCCGTCCACCGGACGCCCGAGGAGGGCGGCGGCCCGGGCGGCCTGCCCTGACGGTGCGGTTGGTGCGGTCCCGTCCACAGAAGGAAGCTACACGGCGGCTGCGGCGGCGTCCGCGGCCAGGCGGGCGAGGGTCTCGACCACCCGGGCCCGGTCGGTGGTGCGGGTGAAGCGGGGCAGCGTGTCGAGGAGCGTCGCCCGGTAGCGGGCGGTGGCCAGGCGCCGGTCGAACACGGCGACGACACCCTCGTCGGTGGTGGACCGGATGAGCCGGCCGACGCCCTGGGCGAGGCGGGTGGCGGCGGCGGGCAGGTCGACGGTGGTGAAACCGTCCTCCCGGCGGGTGGTAGCCGCTTCCCGGCGGGCCTGGTGGAGCGGGTCCGTCGGACGGGGGAAGGGGATCCGGTCGATGGTGACCAGGTGGCAGAGCGAGCCGGGGAGGTCGATGCCCGACCAGAAGCTCTGGGTGGCGACGAGGACGGATCCGGGGGTGGTCCGGAACCGACCCAGGAGCTCGGCTCGAGGCAGGCGGTCCTGGACGAGCACCTCGTGGGTGTCCTTGGACTCCAGGGCGGTGGCGGCCGCCTCCATGGCCGCCCGAGAGGTGAACAGGGCGAGAGTGCGGCCGCCCGCGGCGGTGACGAGGGTGTGGAGTTCCTCGTGGACAGCGGCCGTGAACCCTTCGTGGCGGGGGTCGGGCATCTCGAGGGGCACGTAGAGGAGGCCCTGGCGGCGGTGGTCGAAGGGGCTGTCGACGACGAGGGTGTCGTAGGCGGGGGCAGGGCCGGAGTGAGGGGCTGCCGCGTGGGCTTCGGCGTCGGGCGCCGGGAGGGTGAGCCCGAGGCGCTGGGCCAGCCCGTGGAAGCGCCCGGCGGTGGCCAGGGTGGCGCTGGTGGCCACGACGGTGGCCTGCGGGTAGAGGCGTCCGGCGAGGAGGGGGCCGACGTCGATGGTGGCCAGGTGCAGCTCGGGCCGTCCGCCGGGCCCGCCCCGTTCGATCCAGGCGACGTGGTCCTTGTAGACGTCGGGTTCGGCGAGGAGGGCGAGGTCGCCCCGGAGGTCGTCGACCAGGCGGGCGGCGTGGGCGGCCTTGGTCTTGGCCACGTCGTCGGCGGGGGTGATGCGGCGCAGGTCGGCGGAGGCGTCGGCGGCGAGGAGGGCAGCGGCGGCGAAGGCGTCGGCCAGGAGCGCCTCCCCGGGGCGGACCCGGGCTTCCGAGCCGTCGCCGAGCACCAACTCGAGTGCTTCTTCGAGCGCGCCGCCGATGCGCTCCAGCCGTCCGGCGAGGGCGCTGTCACCCCCGGCGCCCCGGAGGCGGGAGGCCAGGCGCCGGATCCGTCCGCCGGATAGCCGCAAGCCCGCCACGGACGAGACCGTGTCCTCCACGGTGTGGCCCTCGTCGAAGACGACGGCGTGGTGGGGCGGGAGGACTCCGCCACCGGCGGCGACGTGGGTGGCGTAGAGGTGGGTGTTGACCACGACGACCTGGGCCCGGGCGGCCCGGTCGCGGGCGGCCTCGGCGAAGCACTGCGGACCGTCGGGGCACCGGGTGGCGCCGGGGCACTCGGTGGCGTCGACCGAGACCTGCGACCACACGGCGTCGGTGACGGCCAGTGGGGCCTCGGCCCGGTCGCCGGTGTCGGTCTGGTCGGCCCACTCCCCGAGCGCCTTGACCGCTTCCATGGCGCCGGCGGGCCCGGCCTCGCCGAAGTCGAGGCGGGCCTCGATGCCGTCGGTGAGGGAGACGGCCAGCTTGGAACGGCACAGGTAGTTGGAACGGCCCTTGAGCATGGCGACGGAGAACGTGACGCCGTCGGCGGCCATGGCCTCGGCCACGAAGGGCAGGTCGTCGTTGATCAGCTGTTCCTGGAGCGCCTTGGTGGCGGTGACGACGATGACGGTGCGCCGGTCGTCATCGTCGGTGCCGGTCGAAGGGTTGTCCGGGGCCGCGTCCGGGGTTACCGCCGAGAGCACGGCGGGAACGAGGTAGGCGAGGCTCTTGCCGGTGCCCGTCGGCGCCTCGACGAGGAGATGACGGCCGCGGCCGAGCGCCGCCTCGACCGCCTGGCACATCTCGACCTGCCCCGGCCGGGCCTCGCCATTGGTCTTGCGGGCGACGAGGCGGGCGAGGGCGGCGGTGGCCGGCGTGGGGGTCTCGGGCTCAGACACTGTGCTCATTCTGGCCGGGGCGCGGCCGCTTACTGGTAGGTGCGGACGTCGGCCTCGTACTGCGCGGCCAGCTCCCGGACCCGGTCGGGCAGGCGCCCGGCGGCCACGTCGGCGAGGCTGACGACCTCGAGAACGGACCGCAGGCTGGTGCGCACGGCCATCCACACCTCTCGGAGGGACTCGGCGGCACCGGGGTAGCTCAGTGTGCTGAGACTGCTGTCGTGCACGTTGGCCAGCGGCCCGTCGATGGCCCGGATGACGTCGGCGACGGCGATCTCGGCGGCCGGACGGGCCAGCCAGTAGCCGCCCTCGGCGCCCCGCTGGCTGCGCAGGAGGCGGGCCCGCTTCAGGTCGGAGAGGATGCCGAGGAGGAACTTGAGGGGGATTCCCTGGGCCGTGGCGATGACCTCGGCTTTCACGGGGCCGCCGTCACCGTGGGTCGATTCCGCCGCGAGTTGGGTCATGGCCCGCACGGCGTAGTCGACCTTCACTGAGATGCGCACGCCCCCAGTGTGGCCCAGCCGGACCGGATGCGGGGGCAAGGAGGGTTTGCTTCGTGGCGACCGCCGCCTGCTTGACCGACCGGCGCTTCCGGGGCGAAGACGCCGTCTCCCGCTCTGAGATGGGAAGATCGGCCCGGAGTACCGGTGACGCGTCCGCTTCCCGTCCTGCGCT
Organism: uncultured Burkholderiales bacterium; assembly: GCA_964502185.1. Classification (GTDB taxonomy): domain Bacteria; phylum Actinomycetota; class Acidimicrobiia; order IMCC26256; family BP-133; genus CAZCVW01. Next base: position 3,522 of record CAZCVW010000177.1, on the reverse strand, counting down.
GGTAAGGAGCACTGTGTCGACGACCCAGCCGGCGAGGGCGTCTCGTGCCCGGCTCATTCTCCCGGCGTTCGTGTTCGGGGTTGGTTTCGGCGGGCTGTTCCTGCTGCCCAACCATCTGCTCTACGCCGGCTCCGCCGCGCTGTGGTACGGGTTGGTCGGGCTCGGGGTGTATCTGCCCATGGCCGTCCTGCAGGAACTGCCCCTCAATGCCGCCGGGCTCGCCGGCCTCTCGGCCTACCTGTTCGCCTCCGTGGCCGGTGACGGTGGCCTGGAGAACTGGCTGCTCGGGGCGGGCGTGGGGATCGGTGCCACCGTCGCCGCGTCGACGCTCGGAGGCCTCGCCTCGCTGGCGGTCACCGGGCTGTACTTCGCGGTGGCCTCGCTCGTCGTCCAGGTCGGGATCGAGAAGGTCGTGTTCTCGGTCGGGGAACTCACGGGCGGCGCCGGCGGCCGGGGCGTGGCCCAGCCGGACCTCACCGGTTGGTTGAACACGAACCGGGCGGTGTTTCTCATCACCGGCGTCATCTGCCTCGCGGTCAGCGTGACGGTCTGGTACGTGAAACGGACCCGCCTCGTGACGAAGTGGGTGATGACCGGGTATCAGCCCGAGGGGGCGGATTCCGTCGGGATCCGCCGATCGATCCACAAGGTGGTGGTGTTCGCCCTCTCCGGCGCTCTCATCGGCATCGCCGGGTGCCTCGCCGCCTTCGTCAACGGCACGCCGCCGCCAGTGCCGCAGTTCGGCGTCATCTGGTCGGTCATCTTCCTCGCCATCGCCCTCGCCTCCGGGATGCGCACCGTCTCCGCGGTGTGGCTGGTGGCCGCCCTCTTTACCGCCCTTCCCATCCTCCTCGAGTCCCACCGGATCAACCCGCACTTCCTCTCCGGGAGCATCCTGCTCCTCGCCCTGCTCTCCGCGCAGGGTCAGACCGTCCTCATCGCCCGCCTGCGCCGCCGGCCTGAGGGCCAGGCACCAGGGCGAGGGACCGCATCCAGCCCGGTGGCGGCCGCGGTGAGTGGGGTGGCCGAAGTCCCCCGGCGCCCGTCCCAGGTGCTGGTGGGCGCCGGCATCGGGGTGTCATTCGGCGGCGTGAGGGCGGTGGACAATCTGGACGTCAGGGTCGCCCCGGGACAGCGGGTGGCCATCATGGGGTCCAACGGTGCCGGGAAGACCACCCTCCTCAACGCGCTCTGCGGGTACGTGCCCGTGTCACAGGGAACCGTGACGCTGGGGGATACCGACCTCACCGGGCTGCCGGCCTACGCCCGGGCGAGGTGCGGCCTCGGGCGTTCGTTCCAGCTGCCCCGGCTGGCCGACGTGCTGACCGTGCGGCAGAGCGTCACATGCGGGCACGGGTACACCCGCGCACTGGACGGGCGCGTCGAGTGGCTCATGGAGCACTTCTGGGTCGACGCGGTCGCCGACGTACCCGTCGGGATGCTCTCCTTCGGCTACCGCCGGCGGACGGAGATCGTGCGGGCCCTCGTCCCCTGCCCCGAGGTGCTGCTGCTCGACGAGCCGGTGGGCGGCCTCGAGGACGAGGAGGCAGCCGAGCTCGTCGACGTGATCCTCGGCCTGCAGGCGACGGAAGGCTGGGGCCTCCTCGTGATCGAGCACAACCTGAACTTCGTCCGGGCCGTCGCCGACCACCTCATGGTGATGCAGAACGGCTCCCTGATCACCGAAGGACCCATCGACCAGGTGTGGGACGACGAGCGCGTCCGCCGGATCTACCTGGGCGAGACGATGCCCGCCCAGACCGCCGGGATCTAACGCTGTCAGTCGGACTTGCGCTACAATGTAGTGCGTGAGTTCGCCAATCTCGATTCGGTTCCCCGACGACCTGGCTGCCAGGGTTCGGCGCCGCAGCACCCGCTCCGGTGAGCCCACCTCTGGACTCGTAGCCCGGCTGGTGGACGAAGGCATGCGGATGGAGGACCACCCCGGCATCGTCTTCCGGGATGGACCGGCCGGGCGGCGGGCCGGACTGGCCGGCGGCCCCGACATTTGGGAGGTGATCGTCATTCTCCAGGACTTCGCAGTCGTCGGACCTCGGGCTGCCGTGGCGAAGACCGCGAAGTCGCTCAGCCTCACCGAGGCGCAGGTCCGCACGGCCGAGGGCTACTACACCTCTCACCCCGACGAAATCGACGGTCGCATCGCGGACAACGTCGCTGCCGCCAATGAGGCTCGCCGAGCCAGCTCGACGCGAGACCGCCTCTACGGGTGAAGCTGCTCCTCGACGAGATGCTCGATCCTTCAATCGCCCGGGGGCTTCGTCGCCGCGGCGTAGATGTCATCGCCACCCAGGAGACCCCCTCGCTCCGGGGGCTGCCCGACCCTCAACTCTTCGTTGCTGCGCAACTCGCTCAGCGCGGCCTGGCCACCGAGAACATCCCCGACTTCGTCTCGGTAGAGTCCGCCTGGCGCGCAGAGCACGAGGAGCCGCATTACGGACTGATCCTCGTGGCCCCGGGAGCGTTTCCACGCCATCAGCCACGAACTCTCGGGCGTCTGGTGGCTGCGCTTGAGGCTCTTCTGAAGACGGGCCGCCCGGAACCTGGGTTGGTCGCGTGGCTCGAGGGCTCGTGACTCCTACGCTGGATCGCGAGCCGGCGTCTGTCGGCATCGGTACGCTTGACTCGGCAATACCGTCTTGCGCCCGTAGCTCAGTTGGATAGAGCGGCAGACTTCTAATCTGCGGGTCGGGGGTTCGAATCCCTCCGGGCGCGCTACAACGGTCGACGGGTCGCGCAAGCCCGGCAGCGCCGGGCAAGCCTGCCCTCACCTCGACATCCGCCTCGTTGACGACGAGGGCAACGAAGTGCCGCCGGGGGACCCCGGCGAGATCGTCGTCCGGCCCAGAGGCCCACACATGATGTTCCGGGGCTACTGGAACAATCCGCAGGCGCCGGTCGACGTGTTCCGGAACCTGTGGCACCACACCGGAGACATGGCCCGCCTCGACGATGAAGGTTTCTTCCACTTCGTCGACCGCAAGAAGGACTCCATGCGCCGCCGGGGCGAGAACGTCTCCTCGCTCGAGCTCGAGGCCGCCATCATGAAGTACCACGCGTCGCCGCCGTCGCCGTCCACGCCGTCCCCTCCGAACTCTCCGAGGACGACATCAAGGCCTGCATCGTCCCGGCCGCCGACGCCCAGCTCGACGCCGAGGAACTCTTCGCCTTCTTCAAGGCCTCAATCATCGTCAGCCGCCTCGCCTGGCACCGACCAACCCGCGCCTACATGGCCCGACGCACCGCCGAAGGCAAGACCAAGAAAGAGATCATCCGATGCCTCAAACGGCACCTCGCCCGCCAACTCTTCGGCATCATCCGACTCCAGTTCGCCACCACCAGAACACTAGTTCCCAACCCAAAAGCGGCTTGACGAGCTATAGGAGCATCGCTCCTGACACCAACAACGTGGGAGTGCATAGGCGGCTCATCCCGGCGTTCTTCGGCGGTCCGCCGCGATGACCTCGCAGACGCGGCACGGAACCGTCGGATAATAGCACCATT
>CAZCVW010000176.1:0-6976 GCA_964502185.1 uncultured Burkholderiales bacterium | reverse complement strand
AGGCGGGCGCGGCGGGCGGGATCGGTGGCCAGGGACCCGAGCGCGGAGGCGAGGGCGCTGGCGTCGCCCGGAGGCGTGAGCAGCGCGGAGTCGCCGTGGGTGAGGTACTCGGCGAAGACGGGGATGTCGGTGGTCACCACCGGGAGGCCGGCGGCCAGCGCTTCGAGGACGACGAGGCCGAAGCCCTCCTTCACGGACGGGAAGGCGAAGATGTCGGCCGCCCGGTACCACCCACCCAGTTCGGATTCCGGCACGGTCCCGAGCAGGACGACGTCGCGCCCGAGCTCCAGGCCGAGGCCGGGAAGCCGGGCCAGGGCCGCGTCCCGGTAGGCCTGGTAGTCCTGGAACGAGTGGCCGCCCACGATGGCCAGCACCGGCGCCGGTACGACCGAACGGCGCCCGGGGTACGGGGTGTCCCCGGAGCGAAGGTGGCCCATGGCCTCGAACAGCGTGTCCGTCCCCTTGCGGGGCTCGATGCCACCCACGGTCAGAACGACCGGCGTGGCCGGCGAAGCTCCGAGCCGGGCCCGGAACCGGGCTCGCTCGCTGGCCGGCACCGGCGCGAAGCGGGCGGGGTCCACGCCGTTGCGGACGACGGTGGAGTCGACACCGTAGTCGGAGGCCAGCAGTTGCCGCCAGTGCTCGCTCACGACCAGCAGCCGGTCCGGGTCGAGGATCGCCCGGCGCTGGCACTCGATCAGCGCCGGCGTGGTGAAGTCGTCGACGTGGTGCACGGTCCGCACGACGCGCGGCGCCGCGCCCGCTGTCTTGATTGAGGCTATGGCGTCGCGGACGCGGGCGGCGGCCCGGGCGGCGATGCAGTCCTGCACGTGGACGAGTTCCACCCCCTCCGCCCAGGTCCACAGTTCCTTCTCCAGTGCCTCGGAGGCGGCGAAGACCCGCTCTTCCAGGGTCGGGGCGGGATCCGGAGCGGGCACGACGGTGTGGGGCACGGCCGTCGGCCGGAACAGCCCCTCGTCCGGGTCGCCCAGGGCCACGAGGTGGACGGGCCGGCCCAGCCGGTGCAGCGCCTCGGCCAGGAACAGCGTGTGGACCATCCCGCCGCGGGGGCGCGTCGAGTGGCAGACGAGCAGAACGGTCGGGTCGATCATGGGCGGCGAAGGGCCTTTCGTCAGGGCTGCACCCGAACGATACGGGTACCGGCGTGGCCTTCCAGCTCGGACACGGTGCCCTCGAGGGAGGCGTAGACCAGCGCCGGGGTGGTGATCACGGCCACCTCGCCGCCGGCCCGCAGGAAGCGGACGGCGGCCCGTACCTTCGGGCCCATGCTGCCTTCGGGGAACTGGCCGTCGGCCAGGTGGCGTTCGGCGTCGTCCACGCCGATCTCCTCGATGGGCCGCTGCTTTGGGGTGCCGTAGTCGAGCAGCACCGCCTCCACGCTCGTCACCAGCACGAGGGCGTCGGCGCCGAGCGAGGTGGCCAGCGCGGCGGCGGCGTAATCCTTGTCGATCACGGCTTCCACACCCCGGTACCCGTCCTTGGTGGCGATCACCGGCACGCCCCCGCCGCCGGCCGCCACGACCACGAAGCCCTGCATGGTCAGCGCCCGGATGGCGGGGGCCTCCAGCAGACCGACCGGTTCCGGCGAGGGCACCACCCGGCGCCACCCGCGCCCGGCGTCCTCGGCCACCGTCCAGCCCCGCGCCGCGGCGTGGGCCTTCGCCTCCTCCTCCGAGAAGAAGGGTCCGATGGGCTTGGTCGGGTGGAGGAAGGCGGGGTCTCCGGGGTCGACGAGGGCATGGGTCACGACGGAGACGACGTCCGGGCCATGGGGTCCGGCCACCCGCCGCAGGGCGAGGGTCAGGAGGCTGCCGATCTGGCCCTGGGTCATGGCGCCGAGGGCGAACAGGGGCTGGGGCGGTACGAGCCCGGCGCCCTCCTCCTGCTGGATGGCCAGGTTGCCGACCTGCGGGCCGTTCCCGTGGACCACCACGACCTCCCGGCCCGTCCACATCAGCGCGCAAACCGAACGGGCCATCAGCGCGGCGTTGCCTTGCTGCTCCTCGTGCGTACCGGATGAGCCGAGAGGGCTCAGAGCATTGCCACCGAGGGCGAGGACTACGATCCGATCCATTACCGTCCGGCCCCAGCCGTAGAGGATACGAAAATTCCCGTTCACCATAGTAGAGGGTGGTCGCGGTGACAATCCCCCTCCTCCCGCCGGGCGGGGTGCCGCCCGACGTGCTCGCCGCCTGGCGGGCCGGCGAGGAGAAGCTCTACCCGGTGGTCATGACGCGTCCGGATCTGTACGAGCGGGCCGTCCGCCTCGTCCGCCAGACGGTCGATGAGCTCGGCGAGATCCCGGACGTGGCCGCGCTGGTGGAGGCCTGGCCGCAGGCCGCCGAGATCCTCACCCGGGCCGCGACCCGAGGCCTCCTCTCCCTCGACGAGCTCGACGCGGGTCTCGTGGCCGGAGCCGCCTTCTCCATGCGCTACCGGGAACTGGCCGGCGCCGCCGCCCGCTCCGAGCGGGCGGCCCGGGTCGCCGAGGCGGTCGAGGGTGGGCGGGACTGGGTGGTGGTCGAACAGATCGGCTCGCCCGAGACGATCGGCATGACCCCGTACCGCTGGGTCGAGATGCACACCGGCGGGAGCGGCGCCGGCCTGCGCCAGAGCATCGAGGCCGACCTGGAGACGGGGGCGCCCGCTTTCAGCCTTGAGGCCGTGACCTGTGACCCCGTGACGGGGGAGGTGCTCGGCCCGCAGGTCGACGGGTTGGCCGACGACGTGGGCGTCTCGGAGACCTTCTCTGACCGGGGTGAATGGACCGCGGCGGTGGAGGCGGCCCGGCGCGCCGTTGAAGCCCCCTCCACCAACGCGAACGTGACGGAACCCTGACCGGGATCTTTCGTATGGTTGACGGTCGTATCGGAAAGTAGGTAGCTTCCGAGACTCTGGCAACCCGGCCTCTGGCCCCCCGGCCGCTGACATCCACCGGAGGAGATCGCGTGGCGGACTGCACTCCGGCCGGCCTGGCGCAGCTGATCACGGAGCTGCAGAGCCGGGGCGTGCGGATGGAAAGGGAGGTCGTCGCGACCCGGCGGGGCGGCGCCGGCCCGTCCGACTCCGGGATGCTCTGGATCGAGGACGTGGCCGTCACGGTCCCGACCGACGCACCGTGGGTGGCCGCGTCCCCCTATGTGCTCCGGGAGGAGGAGAGCGGTCTCGGGGTCTACCGCGACGGGGTCCGCCTGGCCGGCGCCAGCACCGGCCGCCGGCCCCGCTACTACGACCTGTCGACCGACGAGGGCGTCCCGTACTGGAAGATCGCGCTGCTCCATCTGGACTCGCTGGCTTCGACCGTCCTGCAGACGTGCGCCTACTGGGGCAACTCCGATCAGTGCACCTTCTGCGGTATCGGCCTGTCGCTGTCCGGTGGCCGGACCATCGCCAAGAAGCGCCCCGAGCAACTGGCCGAGGTCGCAGTGGCGGCCAAGGAGCTCGACGGCGCCGTGGACGCCACGTTGACCACGGGCTCCACCATGGCCCCCGACCGGGGCGCCCTGTACGTGGCCCGCTGCGGGGCGGCGGTGAAAGAAGCGGCCGGGTTGCCCGTCGAGGTGCAGTTCGAGCCGCCGGAAGACCTGGACGTCATCGATGCCGTCGCCGACCTGGGGATCGACTCCGTCGGGATCCACGTCGAGACTTTCGACCCCGCCGTGCTCGCCCGGGTGGCGCCGGCCAAGGCCCGCACCGGGATCGAGGGCTACTTCGCCGCCTGGGAACGGGCCGTGGCCCGGTTCGGGGAGGGCCAGGTGTCGACCTATGTCATCCTCGGGATGGGCGAGGACCCGGAGCTGACCGTGGCCGGTTGCCGGCGGGCCATCGACATCGGCGTCTACCCCTTCGTGGTGCCGCTCCGACCCATGGCCGGGACGCTCATGGAGGGCTGGTCGCCGCCGACGCCCGAGTACACCCGGAAGGTCTACGAGCAGGTCGTGCCCTACCTCACGGCCCGGGGCCTCGGGGCGGACAGCGTCTCGGCGGGGTGCGCCCGATGCCAGGCCTGCTCGGCCATGGCTCAGATGGAGAAGATGGCCCAGATCGAGAAGGTCGAGTTGGGCAAGACTCCAACACCCCCGGCCGACGGCAAGCGACGACCCCCCCTGCTCAACGATGTGCTGGCCCACTGAGGCGGCCTCGCCGGTACCCTCTCTGATATGGACGGGTTACTGGATGCCCCTGCGTTCGTCATCGTGGCGTTCACGCTGGGGTCCGCCCTCCTGCTCATCGAGGTTGCGCTGCCCACGCTCGGGGTCGCCGGGATCACGGGCACCGCGCTCGCCGTCACGGGTCTGCTGGCCGTCGACCGCCAGCGCGAACCCTGGTGGCCGTTGGTGCTGGTGGCCCTGGCCGTGTGCGTGTGGGCCGTCATGCTGGTCCGCCGTTCGGCGCCGGTCACCGCTCAGGCGACGGCCGCCGGACTCTACGCCGCCGGTGGGATCGGTTACGGGATCGTGGCCGGCGACGTGCCCGCCGCCGTGGTGGCCACTGTCTGCGCCGTCGCCGTCGCCGCCGCGTACCCGCGGCTGTGCGCCGCGACGGCCCGGCTCCTCAACCAGCCCCCCCAGGTCGGCATGGAAGCCCTCGTCGGCCACCGAGCCGTCGTCGTGGAGCGGGTGGACGAGCACCACGGCAGGGTGCGCATCGAGGGGGCGCTGTGGAGCGCCACCGCCAGCCGTGGGTGGCTGCCCGAGCCGGGTGAGACCGTGCAGGTCGCCGGCTACGACGGCATGATGCTCCTGGTCACTCCGGTGACGGTGAGTTCTTAGGAATTTGGGAGGCACTTGTGGAGACCGTCCTGGGCGCCGGCGTCGTCGTCGTCTTTGTGCTCGTCATCTTCCTGGCCAGCTCGATCAAGATCGTCCAGGAGTATGAACGGGGCGTGATCTTCCGGCTCGGCCGCTGCGTCGGGGCGAAGGGCCCGGGCGTCTTCTTCGTGATCCCGGTCATCGACAAGATCGTGAAGATCAACCTGCAGATCATCGCCGTCCCGGTCCAGCCCCAGCAGGTCATCACCAAGGACAACGTGACGGTCACGGTCGACGCGGTGGCCTACTTCCAGGTCGTGGACCCGGCGTCCTCGGTGGTCAAGATCCGGGACTGGTACACGTCCAGCCAGCTGGTGGCCCAGACGACGCTGCGTTCGATCGTCGGTCGTCACGAACTCGACCAGCTGCTCTCCGAGCGGGAGCGGATCGACGCCGAGCTGCAGACCGCCCTCGACTCCCAGACCGAGCCGTGGGGCGTGAAGGTCCACCGGGTGGAGATCCGCGATGTCGGGCTGCCCGCATCGATGCAGCGGGCGATGGCCAAGCAGGCGGAGGCCGAGCGGGAACGGCGGGCCAAGATCATCGCCGCCGAAGGGGAGCTGCAGGCCTCGGTGAAGCTGGGCGAGGCGGCCGACGTGATGACCAGCTCGCCCGGCGCCCTCCAGCTCCGGCAGCTTCAGACGATGGTGGAGATCTCGGCCGAGAACAACTCGACGATCATCTTCCCGATCCCGGTGGAGCTGCTCGAGGCCTTCCAGGCGATCGCCCGGATGGCCCCCGTTCGCCAGTAGAGGTCCCAGTAGATGTCACAGCGGAGGCAGGCCGGTGATGCCTTCCTCCTTCAGGTCGAAGACGACGGCGGTCGCTTCACCCAGGCGGGCCCGCAGGAGCCCGGAGCCGTCGAGCGTCCCCACCATCGCCGCGTCCAGGCCCCGCTCGGTGAACGCGCCCAGGCACTGCTCCTCATGGCCGGGCGGCACGCAGAGCCAGAAGGCGAAGCAGGGGAAGCAGGTGAGCCACAGCTCGAGCGGCACGCCGGCCGGCCGGGGCAGGGCGTCGAGGTCGACGGTCGTGCCGAGGCGGTTGCACTCGAGGAGCATGGCCAGCGACCCGAGGACGCCGGCCATGCTGACGTCCTTGGCCGCCACCGCGTCGCCGGCGGCCGCCAGGGCAGCCAGGGTGCGGACGTCGCCGGAAAGATCCGCGGCCCGCTCTTTGAGCGACGAGAAGAACGGGAAGTCGGCGCGCATGGTCCCGTCCGTGCAGGCCGCCAAAACCAGGCTTTGCCCCGCGGCCGCTCGGGCGATGGACAGGACGCGGCCCGGCTCCGCTTGGCCCAGCCCGAAGGCCGAGAGGGCCGGAGTACCGTCGGAGATCGTGAGGTGCCCGCCCACCACCGGTACGCCATAGAGGCGCCCGGCGTGGGCCATGCCCTCGAGGGCCCGGCGGGCGATCGCCTCGGAGGCGACGACGGTGTCGACGATGGCGAGGGGGCGGGCCCCCATGGCGGCGAGGTCGTTGACGTTGGCCAGCACGGCGGCGATCCCGGCCCCGTACGGGTCGGCGGCCACGAACGGGGGCCACAGGGCCTCGCCGCCCACCACCAGGGTGGCGCCGTCGCCCTCGACGACGGCGCCGTCGTCGCCCGGGCCGGACTGCCAGTCGGGGCGCCCGAGCACGTCGGCCACGAGCGCGATGGGCGCCTTGTTGCGGAGTCCGGGGCTGGCTCGGACGGAGGCCACGATCTCGTTCAACATCGTTCGCACGATAGTGAACGCCGCTTCGACGATCATGAAGCTATGGCCGCTGCGGCGTGGAGGGAGATCGGGCCCGGAGCCCGCGCCGCCCTGGCGATCCCCGGCGAAGGAAGGGTGCTCTGGGCCCGCCGCGGCGCCGCCTGGCTGGGGCTCCCCGGCGGGATCGCCGGTCTGGCGGCACCGTCGTCGCCGGCCGGCCCGCTGTGGGCGAAGGGCGAGCTTCCCCGAGGTCTCGTGCCCGAGGTCGGTGACCGGGTGGCGGTGGTCGGCGGCGGTGACCTCGAGCTCGGCGGATCCCGGTTGGAACTGAGCGCGGCGAACGCTTGGGAGGGCGTGCTTCCCCCTCACTTCGATGGCGCCGCCGTGGCCGTGGCGGTCTCGGTCCTGGCCGGGGTCCGGCCGTCGGCCCTGGTGGGAGACCGCCGC
>CAZCVW010000175.1:0-7031 GCA_964502185.1 uncultured Burkholderiales bacterium | reverse complement strand
ACCCGCCGACTTCCCCACAATCAGATCGGCCGCTCCCAAGTCATCTGGTGAACGATCGGGGTTTAGTAACACCCCGGGTCGATGCGTGCCGGTCGGGGATCACTCCCGGCTGGCACGCATCGCGTCCCGGCGGGTACCGGCCCAGCTGATCAAGCCCACAGCGCTGAGGTGCTCGGCCAGGAAATCGGCCGCCAGTCGGGCGATGGCGTCATGGGAGAGGGACTGGCCGGCCGCAATCAGTCCGTGGTCGCCTCGGGTGACGATCTCGAGCCGGGTGGCGACTCCGACCTTGCGGAGACGCGCAGCCAGGGCGCGGGACTGGCTGACCGGAATGAGGCGGTCGTCCGGGCCAGGTGGCGGGCGATCTGCTGCGGTGACCACTTCACTTTCAACTTCGCGAGCACGCAAGTCCGGAGGGCCTCGTTGACTGCCAGCTTGACCAGCTCTCCGCGCAGCAATGATCCCCCGGCCGGTCGCCGGGGGATCATTGGTCACAGCGTTGTGGCGGGCTTACGGCTTGTTGGGGCACGCCGAGAAAGGGGCCTGAGGCGGTACTACGGTCTTCACCACGGAACAGGGGGGCCCCTCTTCCGCCGCCAGAGCCATCGTGGGGATCGACACGACCCCGGAGATCATGGTAGCCATAGCCAGACCAGCGATGATCTTCTTCATGAAACCGCTCCCCCTGTTACGCGCGTTGGTGTGATTGTCCGACTAGCATGGCGTTTCATTTGAGCAAACGCTTCTAGTTTAGTCGACCGCTCGGGGTCGCTCAACCGTGCCTACCGGATCCGGATCTTTCCCCACGACGGCGGCGGCGCCATCGGCGAGGCCTCCGACCGGGGTCCCGCCAGCCGAGGCATCGCGTACGACTACAACGACCCCGATTTCCGCCGCCGAGAGCGAGAGGGCCCCCGTCCGGCCCAGGTGGACTGCTGAGGGTGAAGGACCTTGCCGTCCGTGACCTGTTGTTCGTGGCCGGCGACGTGGCCCAAGTGTTATTTGGCTGCCTGCCGGGCCTGCGAGCGGAGCGGCACCTAGCCGGCCACGGCTCGCTGGCCCGGGACGACGTTTCCGCGCTCGTGGGGCGCGAGTCGGAGGGCTCCCTCGCACCCATGGCCCCTCACGATCAAAGGACCTTGACGGTGCCAGTCATGTAGCTGTGCAGCGCGCAAAGGTATGAATACTCGCCCGGCTTCTCATACGTGATCGAAAACGTCTCGCCCTTGTTCAAGTCTTTACTGATCGGCGTATTGAGATCGCTCAGGTCCTGAACATTGTGAGGCGCATCATCCTTATTGGTCCAAGTCACCTTGGTGCCGGGAGGCACCTGGAGTACTTGCGGCTCGAACAAGAAATTGGCGATAGCCGCGAGCGTACCCTTCGCATCCTCCGCTTCAGCGCCATTCGCTTCGGCACCCCTGGCTTCTGCACCGTCGCCATCTCCCCCACCACCGCACGCAGAAAAGAGAAGGACGACGCCGAGGCCGACGGCCAGGCCCCACCGGCCACCTGATCGAAGAATTAAGTGTCCCATGGCAACCTCGCCTTTCTATTCGACCTGAAACAATCCTAACGCTTCTGGCCATCGGATGCCGAAATGCGCTTGAGCGCTCGCCTCAACATGTCGGCGTCGGCGAACTGTCAATCGGACCACAGATAGAGGGCGCGATTACCGCCGGAGAGCGAGGCAAGCTCCGGGATTTGGATTGCCCTCAGGCAGACCCAATCCCGTAGCGTCAACTGCCGGCCTGGGGTCCCTCGGCCTCCCTCAAGGCCAGCGCTCCGAGGAGAGCGCGAACATCGAAGGAATTCACCTCGCTCGAGACACCCTCTCGCCGGCCGCGATCGCCGCCACGACAGAGTTAGGCGACGGTGATGGGGTGGGCGACGACGGCACCGTAGTTCATCCCCTGCTGATTCCACGGAACAGTGTCCGGCTGGAACTTTCCCTGGGGATCGATGGCACGAGCCTTGATCTTGTACTCGCCCGGGGTAGGTTCCCAATTGAAGAACCAACGCACCCAGGCCTTCTGCTCGTTGGGGCCGCCGGAGATCTGGGCCGGAGACCATGTGCGCCCGTCGTCGACGCTGTACTCGACCCGGGCGACCCCTTGAGGTCCCCACGAGCGGCCACGAATTGTGTGGGCAGTAGGCGTCAGCTTGCCCGGCCATGCGAGTTCGAAAGCGCTCTTCATGACCTGGGTTTGCACGATCGGGCCCAGGCGCGGCGGTTCGGGCTGGTAGGTCGGGCCGACGTAGACGTAGAGCGTGGTGTTTTGGGGGACGAAGACGGGTTCTTCCGCCACCTCGATGCTCCCGACCCACTTGACGCTCTGGTTGCCGACCCAGCCCGGAACGAGCGCTCGTAGGGGGAATCCGTGATCCATCGGAAGGGGGTCGCCGTTCATGGCGAAGGCCAGGAGCGTGTCGTCCTCCATCGCCTTGGCGATGGACATCGGCTTTCGCAGCTTGGACTGATCCAGTGCTCCCGGCACAACGTCTACCGCGCTCTTCTTGACTCCCGCCCGCTCCAGGATCGCTCCGAGCGGCACGCCGGTCCACTCCGCCACGCCAACGGCGCCCAATCTCCACTGCGGGAGGGGAGTCTTCACATCTTTCGCGCCGGCGAGGAAGGTCATCTCGCCGAGAACCTCGTTATAGAAGGTCCGCCCGTTCCCGGCACACTCGACATAGCGGATGACCGATGTGACCTCGGGCAGAGCCAGGAACTGATCGTACGTGAACTCGAGCGGGGTGGTCACTCCAGCGCCAGAGACCGTGAGCTTCCAATCCTTCTCATTGAGCCGGGGCGTCGCGGTCGACTGGCGGACGAAGAAGAGCTCGTTGGGAGTCAGGTAGCCGCGGCCGGCCATGTTCTCCCACAGCATCTCGGCGTTGTAGCCGAGTGATTCCATGTAAATGAACTTCGAAGGGGGAATGTTCTTCACGATGGCGACCTGAGGTTTGGCCCCCGTCGTCGTGGTGGTTGCCTTCGCCGCCGACTCCCCGCCGTTGGAGGTACAGGCACCCAGGAGCGCCCCGCCCCCTACCAGTCCTGCGAGCTCGAGGAATCGCCGACGTGAGAGACCTCGTTTCTTTGCTTCGCTCCAGACCTGCTCGTCAGCGCGCGCCTGGTAATAGGCGGCCATATCCAGTTCGTTACTCATGAGCGCATCCCCCCACCCGGAGCTCGGAGTTTCACATTGTACATACAATAGGCCGGGCCGCAACGGCTCCGGGCGCGGGCGTGAAGCCTCTCAGCCGGCGGCCGCAGCGCGGCGTTCGGCCGCATCGACGGCGTTGCGCATCAGCAGGGCGACCGTCATGGGGCCGACCCCGCCGGGCATCGGCGCCAGCCACCCGGCCACCTCCGCCACCTCGGGGGCGACGTCGCCGACGAGGCCCGCCTCGGTGCGGGTGATGCCCACGTCGAGGACGGCCGCTCCCGGCTTCACCATGTCGGCGGTGATGACACCCGGGCGCCCGGTGGCGGCGACCAGGATGTCGGCCTGGCGGGTGAAGGCGGCCAGGTCCCGGGTCCCGGTGTGGCACTGGGTCACGGTGGCGTTGGCGTTGGGCTCCTTGAGCGACAGGAGCATGGCGAGGGGCCGGCCCACCGTGGTACCCCGCCCCACGACCACCACGTGCACCCCGGCGATGGGAACGTCGTGGCGAACGAGGAGATCCTGGATGCCGAGCGGTGTGCACGGGCGCGGGCCGGGGAGGCCGAGCGCCAGGCGGCCCAGGTTCACGGGGTGAAGGCCGTCGGCGTCCTTGGCCGGATCGACGGCGCCGAGCAGCTCACCGGCGTCGAGCTGGTCGGGTACGGGCAGCTGGACGATGTAGCCGTCGATCCCGGGGTCGGCGTTGAGCTCGGAGATGACGTCGAGCGCTTCCCTGCGGGAGGTCTCGGCCGGGAGGTCGTGGCGGACCGAGGCGATGCCCACCTCCGAGCAGGCCTTGTGCTTGCGCCCCACGTAGGCGTGGCTGCCGGGGTCGTCGCCGATCAGCACCGTGGCCAGCCCGGGCACCACCCCCCGCTCGGCCAGCGCCGCCACCCGCTGGCGCAGTTCCTCCTTGATCGCGGCCGCAGCAGCATTCCCGTCCATCCTCGTGGCGCTCATCCTCGTTCTCCTCGTCCGACACCCCACGGCGTCGCCGGCTCGACACCTCGATGCTCACTACAGCAAGCAGAGCCCGCTGGCCTTTCCTCATGGCCAAACGGCGGGGCATGATATGCGAACCGGGGTGAAATGCGGTTGACCCTGGCGCCCCGGGATCGACATCAGTGCCTGAAGTGCCGGCGGCCGGTGAAGACCATGGCGATCCCGGCTTCGTCGGCGGCGGCGTCCACCCCGTCCCGGAAGGGGAAGAAGGCGTCGCTGGCGCACACTCCACCCCGGGCCCGCTCCCCCGCCTTGCGGGCGGCGATCTCGGCCGAGTGCACCCGCGACTGTTGGCCGGCCCCGATGCCCACGGCCTGGCCGTCCTTGGCCAGCACGATGGCGTTGGATCCCGTCGCCGCGCACACCTTCCAGGCGAATTCGAGGTCCCGCCAGGCCGCTTCGCTGGGCGCGGTGCGAGTCACCACCTTCCAGGTCGACCGGTCCTCGTCGTAGCGGTCGACCTCCTCGACGAGGAAGCCGCCGCCGGCCCGGCGCAGGTCGAGCTTCGGCGGCTGCGGCACGGGACACTCGAGGAGCCGCAGGTTCATCTTGGCCTGCAGCCGGGCGAGGGCGTCGGGCTCGAAGGCGGGGGCGAGCACCACCTCGGTGAAGACGTCGCCGATGGCCGCCGCGGTGGCGTCGTCGAGCGGCCGGTTGACGGCCACCACGCCCCCGAAGGCGGACAGGGAGTCGCACTCGAAGGCCCTCCGGTAGGCGCTGGCGACGTCGGCGCCGAGGGCGACCCCGCACGGGTTGGCGTGCTTCACGATCACGCAGGCGGGCTCACTGAAGGCGTGGACGAGGTACCAGGCCCCTTCGGAGTCGAGGAGGTTGATGAACGACAGCTCCCTGCCTCCGTGCTGGGTCATCGAATCCAGCCAGCCACCCCCGAGGGCGTCCCGGTAGCGGGCGGCGAGCTGGTGGGGGTTCTCGCCGTAGCGCAGGCCCGCCACCCGGTCGAGCGGGATGATGAGGTGCCGGGGCAGGGGCTCGGGGTCGAGCCAGCGGACGATGGCGGCGTCGTAGGTGGCGGTGCGGGCGAACGCCTCGAGGGCCAGGTCGGCCCGGGTGGCGGCCGACAGCCGTCCGCCGCTGGCCGCCAGCTCGTCGAGGAGCGCGGGGTAGCGAGCCGGATCGGTGACGACACCCACCCAGGCGTGGTTCTTGGCCGCGGCGCGCACCATGGTGGGGCCGCCGATGTCGATCGTCTCGATCCCGGGCCGCTCCAGGAAGGGGTACAGGTTCACGACGACCAGGTCGATGGGCTCGATGCCGGAAGCCTCCAGGTCGGCCTGGTGGCTGGGATCGGCCCGGTCGGCGAGGATCCCGCCGTGGATGCGGGGTGGAGCGTCTTGACCCGCCCTGCGAGCATCTCGGGCGCTCCCGTCACCGCCTCCACGGTTGTGACGGGAACGCCCGCCTCGGTCAGGGAGGCGGCCGTCCCGCCCGACGCCAGCAGGGTGACGCCGAGGTTGTGGAGACCCCGGGCGAAGTCGACGAGACCGGTCTTGTCGTAGACGGAGACGAGCGCCCGGCGCATCTCCACCCACCCCTCCTCCTCGGGGGGTGCGCCCGCCTCGGCGGCCACCAGCTCGGCGAGGACCTGGGGGTAGAGGCGGTGCTCGACCGCCTTGATGCGCTCGTGGAGGGCGTCCTCGTCGTCGCCGGGGAGGACGGGGACGGCCTCCTGGGCGAGGATGGGACCGGCGTCGACCTCGATGGTGGCGATGTGGATGGTGCAGCCGGTCACCTTCACGCCGGCGGCGAGGGCGTCGGCCACGGCGCGCGCCCCCCGGAACGACGGCAGCAGCGCCGGGTGGGTGTTGATCACCCGGTTGGGGAACACCTCGAAGATCGGCTCGGCCAGCACCGTCATGAAGCCGGCCACGGCCACGAGGTCGACCTCGTGGGAGACGAGGGCGTCGGTGACGGCCACGACCTGCGCGTACGTCGTCTCGTGGCCCTGGCCGTGCGAGTGGGTGCCGACGTACACGGCGACCTTGCCCGACGGGTCCATCCTCACGGTGGCCGTCTCGAACCCGAAGATGATCGGCACCCCGCGCTTGATGGACTCCTTCGTCGTGTGCGCGGTCTGCTCGGTGTACTGCGCGAAGCCGATGCCGAGCAGCCGGCGCGATCACGCGGATCCGGTTCTCGGGCATGTAGGGCCCGAGGATGGCCACGGACCCCTCGGCGGGCACGTCGATCGACACGCCGTGCAGCACGGCCAGGCGGCCGTAGCCCGCGTGCAGGTCGCGAACCTCGAGCATCATGGCTCGCCGCCTCCCAGGTAGGCGGCGATGACCGCCGGGTCCTGCTGGATCTCCTGCGGCGGGCCCGTGCGGATGACGCGGCCGCAGTCCATCACGGCGACCGTCGACACGAGCGGCATGACGAAGCCGAGGTTGTGCTCGACGACGAGGATCGTCATGCCCACGTCGCGCAGGTCGACGAGCAGGCGCGCGACCAGCGAGACCACGGCCATGCCGACGACGGCGGCGAGGGCGGCGCCGGCCAGCGGCCAGCCCTGGCGCACGCTCAGGTAGTAGGTCACGAACGCGGAGGCGAGGATCAGCTCGGCGTGCGCGATGTTGAGGAACTTCTCGGTGCGCGAGACGAGTGCGAACCCGAGCGTCGCGACGATCAGGTAGGAGGCGGTGACCAGCCCGAAGATCAGCGTCTGCAGCGCGGTCACGTCGCGACGCCCTCGGACGTCTCGTCGAGCATCGCGCCCCGGACCCGTTCGAGCACGTGGGCGCGATGGCGGTCCATCACCGCGGCGGCGCCCTCGCCGTCGCCCAGCGCGCAGGCGTCCACGAGCTCGTGGTGGTCGTCGTAGACGAGCGGTGCGTGCCCGTCGTG
>CAZCVW010000174.1:0-7049 GCA_964502185.1 uncultured Burkholderiales bacterium | reverse complement strand
CCTCCTCGGAGGAACCGGAGCGGCGGCGGCCGGACTCCTCCAGGCGGCGAATGAGCATGGCCCGGCGGGCCTCGAGGGCGGCCATGCGGCGCTGCGACGCTTCGAGTTGGGCGGTGAGCCGGGCGGCTTCGATGCGGACGGTCTCCTCGTCGTCGAGGATCAGCTCGTCCTCGTCGTCGTCCTCGTCGTCCTCGTCGGTGAGCACCAGCTCGTTGTCGGACGCCTGGAGGTACGCCCCCTCGCCGGCCGGTTCGGAGGAGTCCGCAGGTCGCAGACCGTGCCGGGCGTCGTCGAGCCCCTCCGTGACGCGGTCGATACCCGAAGCGGCCTCGAGGGCCGACGTGGCGATCGACATGCAGCCCAGGCAGTAGGTGAGGTCCTCCTCGTAGCCGAGTTCCTCGCCGGTGTTGGTGACCACCACGGCGGCCGAGTGCTCGAAGCTCTCCCCGCAGGCCCGGCACGTCCAGTGGTCGAGTTCCTCCCGGACGGCCAGGGGATGGACGTGCCGGAGGTCGTCGACGAGCTGGAGCGCCCGGGCCAGGGTGTCGAGGGGCAGGCTGTTCTCGAACCGCTCGGCCAAGGCGGGGTCGTCCAGGCACTCGGCCTTCCACAGAGCGAAGGTCAGCAACTCCTGGGTGGCGGGGACGGGCGTCTCGTCACCGTGACGGGTGAACCATCGCTCCACGAAACGGCGATTGCGGGCGGCCTGCTTCCGGTTGGTCTCGGCCGGCAGCAGGCGGCGGGCGACGACAATCGCCTCCACCAGAGAATCGAGGAGGTCGAACCCGGTGAGGTCCCCGCCGGTGTCGAGAAAGACACGCAGAGACGGGGGGCGGACGTACTGATTCCCAGTCGTCATCGCGCCACCACCCCTCGGTCGTAGACGCGCGGAAGTCTACTGACATTACCTGCCAACTGCAGCCACAACCTAACGATTTCCCCAGGCATCGCCCCAGAACCCCTTCTAGGTCCCAACCCTAGTCCACTACCGGCCGGTAAGTGAAGGCGGAGCGGCCCCGCCGCGTACGGACCAGTCTGTCTCACCCGGCCCAGGCGACGCAGCCAAGCTCGGCGAAGGTCACGAGGTCGGGGTGGCGGGGAACGACCCGTACGGTGAAGCCGTAACGGCCCGCCCGCTCGCAGGTGAACGAACCCCCGTAGCGGTAGGCGCCGGCCTGCTCATCGTCGCCGCCCTCGAGCCCGACGAGCTCCATGGTCACCACCGAGGCCTGCTCCAGCTCCTCGTTGGGCCCCACCGGTCCGTGCAGGAGCTGCACCTCGACGTCGCTCTCCTCCAGGCTGACGAGGGCGACGGTGGCTTCCACCTTCTTGGCCGTCCCCAGGTCGACCAGCGTCGACTCGCTCTCCACCGACAGCACCCGCACCGCCGGCCAGGCCTTGGTCACCCGCTGCTTCCAGCCGGCCAGGTCCCGGGCCCGCTCGCCCTTGCCGCCGGCCAGCACCTCGGCCCGGGCGGCGGCCGGCTCGTACATCTTCTCGACGTAGTCCCGCACCATGCGCGAGGCGCTGACCCGCGGGCCGAGCGACCGGAGCGACGACTTGACCTTCCGCACCCAGCGGCGGGGCACGGGGCCGCGGCTGCCGTAGCGTTCGTAGTACAGCGGCACGATCTGGTGCTCGAGCAGGTCGAAGAAACTCCCCGCCTCGACCTCGTCGCGCCGGGCCAGGTCTTCGTAGGTCTCGGCCGACGAGATGGCCCAGCCGTTCTCGCCGTCGAACATCTCGTCCCACCAGCCGTCGAGGATCGAGCAGTTCAAGGAGCCGTTGAAGGCGGCCTTCATGCCGCTCGTCCCGCACGCCTCCAAGGGACGCCGCGGCGTGTTCACCCACACGTCGGAGCCCTGGTAGAGGGCACGGGCCACGACCATGTCGTAGTCCTCGATGAAGGCGATGCGGTGGCGGACTTCCGGATCCCGGGAGAACTGGACGATCTGGCGGATCATCTCCTTGCCGAGGTCGTCGGCCGGGTGGGCCTTGCCGGCGAAGACGAACTGGACCGGGCGCTCCGTCGAGGTGAGCAGGGCCTTCAGCCGCTCCGGCTGGGAGAGCAGGAGCGTCGCCCGCTTGTAGGCGGCGAAACGCCGCGCGAAGCCGAAGGTGAGCGCTCGGGGATCGAAGACCTCTGCGGTCCACCCCACGTCGGACTCGCTCATGCCATTGGCCAGGGCGGAGTCCCGCAACCGGTCCCGCACGAACGACACCAGGTGCTGGCGCCCCTGCTCCTTGACGCGCCACACCTCGTCGTCGTGGGCCTCTTCGATGCGGGCCCACCGCTCCTGGCCCGCTTCCGGCCACTCGGGTAGGACGTGGCGGTTGAGCAGCTCGTCCATCCCGGCCGAGACCCAGGTGCGGGCGTGCACGCCGTTGGTGACGCCGAGGATCGGCGCCTCCTCCACCGGCACCCCCGGCCACAGGCCCGAGAACATCTTCCGGCTCACCGCCCCGTGGAGCTGCGACACCCCGTTCGACAGCGAGGCCAGGCGCAGGCCCATGACGGCCATGTTGAAGGGTGAGTCGGGTCCGGCCCCGGGCTCCTGGCCGAGCGCCATGAGGTCGCAGAAGCCGACGCCGCACTCGTCGGCGAAGCGCTTGAAGTAGCGCTCCATCATCTCCTTGGGGAACCGGTCGATGCCGGCCGGCACCGGCGTGTGGGTCGTGAAGATCGTCGCCGCCCGCACCGCCTCGAGCGCCTCGTGGAACCGGAGGTCCTGCTCCGTCACGAGCTGGCGGATCCGCTCCAGGCCGAGGAAGCCGGCGTGGCCCTCGTTGGTGTGGAAGATCTGGGGGTCCTCGCCCACCTCGGTCAGGGCCCGCACGCCACCGATCCCGAGCAGGATCTCCTGACGGATGCGGTGCTCGGCGTCGCCCGCGTACAGGCGGTCGGTGACGGACCGCCCGGCCTCGTCGTTCTCTTCGACGTCGGTGTCGAGCATGTAGAGGGCGACGCGCCCGACCATGGCCCGCCACACCTGAGCGACCAGCGGCGTGCCGGCCAGGTCGACGGTGATCCGGGCGCCGTCCACCTGCTGGACGGGCATGGCGTGGGGGTCGAGCCGCGGGTAGCGCTCCTGCTGCCAGCCGTCGGCGTTGAGCTCCTGGCGGAAGTACCCCTGCTGGTAGAAGAGCCCGACGCCGACCAGGGGCAGGCCCAGGCCGCTGGCCGCCTTCAGGTGATCACCGGCCAGCACGCCGAGGCCGCCGGAGTACTGCGGCAGCGCCTCGGTGATACCGAACTCCGGCGAGAAGTACGCCACGGACCGCAGCGGTGTGGTCTTCCGGGCCTGGAACCAGCGGCCGCTCCGCAGGTAGGCGGCCAGTTCCTCGTCGACCTCGGTCATGAACGCCATGAAACCGGGATCACCGGCGAGCGCCTCGAGGCGCTCGCGGCGCACGGTACCGAGCAGGGCGACGGGGTCGTGCCCACACTCTTCCCAGACGTCCGGGTCGACCCACCGGAACAGATCGCGTGATCGCTCATCCCACGACCACCGCAGGTTGTAGGCCAACGTGTGCAGCGGCGCCAGCGACTCGGGGAGCCGGGCGCGGACGGTGAAACTACGCAGTGCCCTCACAGGCACCAAAGCTAGCTGTATTTTTTGCGGGCGCCGGCCGTGCTGCTACTCGGCCCCAGTCGCGGCGGCGACGTCGAGCAAACCCCGGCAGGTCGGGCTGTTGTTCCCGCACGAAACGCTGGGATCGGCGGTGTCGAGCAGGCGCTGAACGGCGTCCCGGGGGCTCAGGCCCTGGGCCAGGAGCAGCGCCACGGCCCCGGTCACGTGGGGGGCGGCCATCGACGTGCCGCTCAGCGACTCGTACTGGTTCTTCTCCTCTTCCCGCCAGTAGGTCGAGTAGACCCCGTCGGGGCCGCCGAAGATGCTGCCGCCGGGGGCCAGGAGCGCCCACTTGGCCGTTCCGGTGGCGCTGGAATACTCGGCCACGGCCTTGTCGCGGCCCACCGCCCCGACCACCAGGGCGTTGAGGTCGCCGTAGTCGGAGCTGCCCACCCCGAGGCCGAGCAACCCGGTGTTCCCCGCGGCCAGGACGGGCACGACGCCCTTCGACCAGGCGTACTCCAGCCCTTCCGCGAGGCTCGTCCCGAGCACGGCCGTCCGGATCGCGATGGGGTCGCCCAGGCTGAGGTTGACGACCTGGGCGCCGTGGTCGACCGTCCAGTGCAGGGCGGCGTTCACGTCGTCGATGGCGATGCCGCCGTCCTCCGTGACCTTGGCCACCACGAGTTGGGCGTCCGGGGCGACTCCCGCCACGCCCTTACCGTTGTCTTTCGACGCCGTGGCGATGCCCGACACGTGGGTGCCGTGACCGTGGGCGTCCCGGGCGGAGGGCTTGCCGTCCTCGGTGGAGTCCTTGCACAGGCCGGCGTCGCCCATGGTGTCGACGCAGCGGGTGCTGTCCACCACCTTCCCGGCCAGATCCTCGTGCTCGAGGTCGACGCCGGTGTCGATGATGCCGATCCGCACCCCCGCTCCCGTCGTCCTCGTCCACGCCGTCGGGGCGCCGATCAGCTCCAGACCCCACTGCTTGGCGAAATCGGGGTCAGCGGAGGCGCCGGCGGGGGCCGGGAGCAGCCCAACGGCCAGAGCGAGGGCCATCCCAGAGAACACAGGCCCAGAGAAAACAGGCCCAGACAAAACATGCCCGGACAGAACATGGCTGCGGAGAGTCTTACGGAACATCCATCAATTATGGGCGGTTTGGGGGATTCTGTCCCGTCAGCGGATCGCCCGAGTTTGAGCTGCGACTGGAGTGGTAGACCAGTAAGCCGTGGCAGAGCGCGCGAATCGACCAGTGGCAGATCGAATAGTGATTGCAGGGATCCGGCCGGCGACCCCGAACGGGTACACGGCCAAAGCGGTCGTCGGGCGCCCCGTGACGATCTCGGCCGACGTCTTCCGGGACGGGCACGACATCCTCGCCGCCCGGGTCCGGTGGCGCTCCGTGGGCAACGGCCGGAAATGGCAGGCGGCCGTCATGGCGCCGATCGGGAACGACCGCTTCGAGGCGAACGTCATCGCCTCGGCGCTCGGCGCTCATGAGTTCGTGGTCGAGGGGTGGACCGATCGGCTGGCCACGTGGCGCCACGACGTCACGGTCAAGCTCGAAGCCGGCCAGCCCGTGGAGCTCGAACTCGAAGAAGGCGCCCTGCTCCTGGAGGGCACGATCGGACGGGTGTCGGCGTCGGACCGGCCGGTGGTGTCCGCCGCCATCGTCTCCGTGCGGGATACCTCGGTGTCACCGGGCCAGCGCCTGCTCCCGGCCCTTGAACCGCATCTCGTCGCGCTCCTGTCGGAGATTCCCGACCCCACCGACCTGGCCCGCAGCCGGGACATGCCCCTGTGGGTCGACCGGGAGCGCGCCGCCGCCGGCGCCTGGTACGAGCTTTTCCCCCGTTCGTACGCCACCACCGAAAACAACGGCCTGGCCGGCGCGACCGAGCGTCTCGACGGCGTGGCCGCCATGGGCTTCGACGTCGTGTACCTCCCGCCCGTGCATCCGATCGGGTCCAGCTTCCGGAAGGGCAAGAACAACTCGCTCATCGCCGGCCGGGACGACCCCGGCAGCCCCTGGGCCATCGGGTCGGAGGCCGGCGGCCACACCGCGCTGAACCCGGATCTCGGCACCTTCGACGACTTCGGTCGGTTCGTCGCCCGGGCCCGGGAACTGGGCATGGAGATCGCCCTCGACTACGCGTTGCAGTGCTCGCCCGAGCACCCGTGGGTGAAAGAGCATCCGGAGTGGTTCCACCACCGGCCCGACGGCACGATCAAGTACGCCGAGAACCCGCCCAAGAAGTACCAGGACATCTACCCGCTCAACATGTGGCCGGTGCCGGGGCCCGGGGTGTCCCCGGAGAAGGCAGACGCCGACCGCCTCGCCCTGTGGCGGGCGTGCCAGGAGATCCTGGAGTTCTGGATCGGCCACGGCGTCCGGATCTTCCGGGTCGACAACCCCCACACCAAGCCGTTCGCCTTCTGGGAGTGGGTCATCGCCGAGGTCCAGAGGGAGCACCCGGACATCGTCTTCCTGGCCGAGGCTTTCACCCGTCCCAAGCTGATGGCCCGCCTGGCCGAGATCGGCTTCTCCCAGAGTTACACGTACTTCACCTGGCGCAACACCAAGGCCGAGTTCATCGACTACCTGACCGAGGTGGCGCTGGGCCCCAAGGCCGACTACATGCGGCCCAACTTCTGGCCCAACACCCCCGACATCCTCTCGGGCATCCTGCGGAACGGCGGTCCCGGCGCCTTCCGGCTGCGTCTGGTGCTGGCCACCACCATGAGCCCCGCCTACGGGATCTGCTCCGGCTACGAGCTCTACGAGAACGAGCCGATGTCGCCGGCGAACGAGGAGTACCTCAACTCCGAGAAGTACGAGACCCGGCACCGCGACTTCGACGCCGCCTCGCCCGGATTTGGCAACTCGCTGGTACCGTTCGTGACCCGGCTCAACGAGGTGCGGCGGCGCCATCCGGCGCTCGGCGAACTGACCAACATCCGCTTCCACCACACCAACAACGAGTGGATCCTGGCCTACTCGAAGCGGTTCGAGGACGACGTGGTGCTGGTGGTGGTCAACCTCGACCCGAACCTCACCCACGATGACGTGCTCGGACTCGACCTGGCCGCCCTCGGGCTGCCCACCGACGCCCCCTACGCCGCCCACGACGAACTGACCGACCAGACGTTCATCTGGCAGGGACCCAACCCCTACGTTCGTCTCAGCCCCGACTTCCCCGCCCACGTCCTCCACCTGCGGTGGATGCCCGGACAGGACTTCACGTAATGAGCATCGACCCGGACGACGAAAACTGGTTCCAGACCGCCGTCTTCTACGAGGTCTCCGTGCGGAGCTTCTTCGACGCCAACGGCGACGGGACGGGCGATATCCAGGGCCTGGTCGAGAAGCTCGACTACCTGCAGTGGTTGGGCGTGGACTGCCTCTGGCTCCTGCCCTTCTACTCGTCCCCCTTGCGCGACGGCGGCTACGACATCTCCGACTTCTATTCGATC
>CAZCVW010000173.1:0-7081 GCA_964502185.1 uncultured Burkholderiales bacterium | reverse complement strand
GGCGCGGGGGCGGGGGGACCGGCGGTGGTCGGGCTGGTCGCGGCCGCGCCCCGGCGGGTGGTGATCGTCGTGGGCGAGGCGGTGGTAGCCGTCGTGCCCGGGGTCGCGGCGGTCTGGGGACCGGAGGTGGGCGACGGGGCTGTCGTGGTGTCCGGTGTCGCCGCCAGTCCGGCGGTGGTGGTCGTCGAGTCGAGGGCGGGCGACGCTCCGACGGCCCCGAAGCCGCCTCCCCGGCGGAACTCGGGGTCCCCCTGATTGGCGATCTGGTAGGCGACGAAGCCCCCGGCCAAGACAACCACGGCGGTGAACCCCGCCAGCAGTTTCATGCGCAAGGACAGACGTCGAAGCACCTTGACTACCCCCATCAGCCGAGCGGCTGTCCAACCACTGTACGTGCTGGCCCGGATCGCGTCGAGGCACTTGTCGGTTTTGTCGGGGGAGACATTTCCCGTATTCCCAGCTCTACCGCATTGTTGATTTGAATGATGGAGAAGCAGCTATTTTGGTTCGATGACTCGCAGGACAGCGCGGTTCCTCCTGGCTTCCGCCAGCAGCGCTTCACGGTCCTGGCGGTGGTAGATCTGGACGCCGGCGATCTTCTCGTCGCCTCGGAACACCTGACCGCGCAGGCCGCTCGGGTCGGGGTGGACCCTGAGCACCAGGCTGACCCCGCCGACCTCGAAGGGGATTTCCTCGGGCATGACTCTCCTCACTGATAGGTGGCGGTTCCGACCACCCGGGCCCGCTCATCGAAGGCGAGCTCCAGCGCGAGGGGAACCTCGCCGGCCAGGAACACGGTGACGCCGTGCGCCCTCCAGGCCACGAAAGCCTCGGGGTCGGCGGGACTGCCCAAGGCGGCCCGTAGCTCGGCCCCGGGTTGGGCGAAGACCGTCACGGCCCGCTCACCGCCGTGGCAGAGCGCCACCAGAGTCGGAGCGAGGCGGGTCTCCGGAAGCGGCTCGGGCAGCCGCCGGGCCCGCTGGGCCGGGCGCGACGGGCGACGAGAGGTACCGGTGATCTCAGATACCGAGCATGGCCTTGGTCTCGGCCGACATCCGGTCGGGCGACCAAGGCGGACGGAAGACGAGCTCGGTCCGGGCGTCGTCGACCGGGAAGGTGGACAGGATCTCGGTGATGCCGCCCTCGATCAGCGGGCCGAGCCCGCAGGCCATGGTCGTGAGGGTGTAGCGAACGGTGATGGTCCGCTCCTCCACGATCACGTCGTACACGAGGCCGAGGTCGACGATGCTGATGCCGAGCTCGGGATCGATGACGGCCCGCAACGCGTCGAGGACCTCTTCGGCAGTGGGAACGCCTTCGGCCACGGGAGGCGCCGCTAGGCCGGTGCCAACCGCGGGGCACGCAGGGCGTGCTGGCGGTTGAGCTCGCCGGACATGACGCTTCGCAAGATGTCGATCGCCTCGATGATCCTTGGATGGCGCAGCGAGTAGTGGACGCTGTTGCCCTGGCGTTCGGTGGCCGCCAGACCCCGGTCCCGCAGGACGGCGAGGTGCTGGGGGGTGTTGAGTGCCTTGCACATGCTGGTCACCAGCTCATCGAGCTCTTGGCGGAGCTGAACGTCGATCGAAGTGTTCTCGGCCACGAAGCTTCGCCTCCGAGGGCTCGGGAAGCCCCCGCCAACATATCGGAGCGACTGACCGAAAGAAACAGCGATTCGCCACAGCCCGGGGACGCCATCACTCCACAGGAACGCCATCACTCCACAGGAACGCCATCACTCCACAGGAACGCCATCACTCCACAGGAACGACTGAATGCTCCACGAGGATGCCGCCGTCGATGCGGAGGCGGCCGAAAGTGTGGACGGGCTGCATCCGGCGCTCGGTGGCCGAGCCCGGGTTGTGCAGCCACTGGCCGTCGGGGCCGGGCGCGTCCAACGGGATGTGGCTGTGCCCGAAAATGACGATGTCGGCGGTCGGGAAGCGGCGACGCATCCGGCGCTCCCGCCCGGCTTTCGGCCCCGAGTCGTGGATCATGCCGATCTGCAGGCCCTCCACGGTGAAGAGGCGTGTCTCGGGAAGGACGCCTACGAGCTCGCCGTCGTTGTTGCCCAGGACGGCCAGGGTGGGGGCGAAGCCGCCGAGTTCGTCGAGCAGCTCGGGGATCAGGACGTCGCCGGCGTGGAAGACGAGGTCGGCCTCGTCGAGGGCGGCGTAGGCGGCGTCCGGGAGCCGGCGCGACCCTCCGCGCCGGATGTGGGTGTCGGCCAGCACCACGACGGTTATCACGGTGCCGGCCCGATCAGCACGGCCCTGGCCGGCGCGCCGTCGCCGCCGCTGATCCGCAACGGGAGGCAGGCCAGCGTGTAGGGGCCGGGGTCGACGGCCGACAGGTCGAGACCCACGACGAGGACGACACCCGCTCCGAGCAGGGTCAGGTGAGCGGGAAACCCCGAAGCGCCGGGCTCCTCGATGGAGCCGAAGTCGGCGCCGACGAGGCGCGCACCGTGTTCCACGAGCCACGCCGCCCCGGCGGGGGAGAGCCCCACCCAGCGGTCCGGCCGGTCCCGGGCGAGGGCGAGGCCCCGGGTCGAGTTGTCCGTCTTCAGCAGCAACCGCTCCGTGCCGGGCGGCAGGCGGAGGCTTTCCAGCTCTGGCGGACCGATCGGCCCCGGGCGGCCGGTGAGGTCGGCCACCACCGCCTCGCCGAGCAGGGCGTCGAGCGGCAGTTGGTCGACGGTGGCGCCGCCGGAGATGAAGTGGGCCGGCGGGTCGACGTGGGTCCCCGTGTGGGTAGAGAGCGACAGCCGGGAGACCGCGAACGGGTCGCCGGCGGCGAGGCTCGCCACGGGTTCGAGGAAAACGGCGGGGTCGCCCGGCCACATGGGCGGCCCGGGGGAGATGGGTGCCGAGATGTCGATGATGCGGGACAGCGGTCCTCCCGGGATCGGACGGTTGTCATTCTCTTACCCCACGGGCCTTCGGCGCCACGTCTGGGGTGGTCGCGCTCGTGGTGGGCCTGGTGGCGGTGCTCATGCCCGCCGCCGCGGCTGTCTTTTCCTCCTCTGGTGCTCCCGATCTGGGCCCTCGTTCCGTCTGGATCGTGGAACTGGCCGCCCCGCCGGTGGCCGCCTACGGCGGAGGCTTGCGGGCCTACGCCGCCACCAGCCCGCAGGCGACCGGCGGCCGGCTCGATATGACCAGCGCCGCCGCCCGCCTCACCGCCGACGGGGCGGCGAGCCGGGCAGCTACCGGTTCTCGGTGGTGGGGTTCGCCACCCGCACGCCCTCCAGCACCTATGACTTCACCACCTGGCTGGGTTCGGACCCGTCGCCCGACGACCCGACGACCCCGTCCGCCGCACCCGGTTTCGCCGCCGCCGGCGACCGTTCCGGCGTGACCTCCGGGTCCGACGTCGCTTTCGCCCTCGAGTGGTCGGGGCTGGCCGAGGCCGGTGCCTACTTCGGCCTCGTCTCCTTCTACGACTCGGGGGTGCCCGACGCGCCGGTGCCGGTGGCCCGGACACTGGTGCGGATCACCCGAGTGCCGGTGGACTCGTCGAAGAATACGGCCGCCCGCCAGGGAGCGTCTTTCACCACCCGGTAGCCCAGCAACGGCGGGTAGGCTCGCCGGAGATGGGCGCCTTCGACGACTTGCTCAGCCTCCAGACGCACGACACCGCCGCCGACCGGTCGCGCCACCGAAGGGCGAGCCTGCCCGAGCGGGCGGCGCTGGCCGAGCAGGAGCTGGCCCGGGGCGGCCTCGAGACCCAACTGATCGACGCCCGGGCCCGGCGCGACGAGGTACTCCGGGAGGAACGCCGGCTCGACGACGAGGTGCGGGCGCTGGAGGCCAGGGCCAAGGCGGAAGACCAGCGCATGTACTCGGGCACCATCAGCTCGCCCAAGGAGCTGCAGGCCATGGCGGCCGACGTGGAGCACCTGCGCCGGCGGGCCCGCGAGGTGGAGGACGAGGAACTCGAGGTCCTCGAGCGCCGGGAGGAACTCGACGCCGAGGTGGGCGAGATCGAAGCGACGCGGGCGGCCGTGCAACTCGAGATCGATCGCCTGACCGCGGTGGTGGCTGAGGAAGAAGCGTCGATCGACGCCGAACTGGCGGCCGAGGAAGCGGGGCGGGTGGCGGTGCGCCCGAATATCCCCGACAACGTCCTGTCGCTCTACGAGTCGATCCGCAAGATGAACCGGGGTACCGGGGCGGCCCGGCTGGTGGGGTCGTCCTGCCAGGCCTGCCACCTGACGCTGCCGGCCACCGAGGTCGACCGGATCCGTCGCCTCCCGCCCGATGACATGGTCCGCTGCGACCACTGCGGCGCCATTCTCGTGCGGTGAACCAGAACGTCTCGGAGTCGTGATCCTGTGGCACGCCGGGCTGGCCCTGGCCGTGGTGTGGAACGTGTTCCGGGACCCGGCCATAGACCATCGCCTGGTGGTCGCCGGCGCCCTCGTCCCTGATCTCCTCGACCTGCCCTTCGGCCGGCCGGCCTACGCCCACACACTCGCCTTCTCCGTGTCGCTGCTGGCCGGCATCGTGCTGGCCACCCGGGGCTGGCGCCTCCTCCGGCGGCGGCTCCTGGCCCTGCCCATCGGCACGTTCCTCCACCTCGTGCTCAGCGGCATCTGGACCACCGGCGAGGTGTTGTGGTGGCCGCTGCCGGGCACCGACTTCCCGGACGGGAGCCTGTTCCCGTCGCTTCCTGTCGGCATCATCGAAGAGGTGGCCGGCGCCTGGGCGCTGGGCTGGTTCGTGTGGCGCTTCGGGATGGCCGACCCGGAGCGGCGGCGGGCGTTCTTCCGCTCCGGCCGGCTCGAGGTTTCCCTGTGATCGCTTTCGTCCGCCATGGGGAGACCGCCCCGAACCGCGACGGGCTCGTGCTCGGCAGCCGGGCCGACCCCGGCCTCACCGAGGAGGGCAAGCGCCAAGCCGCCCGCCTGGCCGAAGCGCTGGCCGCCCAGGGCGTGAAGTCCATCATCACCAGCCCGCTCGGCCGCGCCCGGGAGACGGCCGCCGCCATCGCCGCCGCCTGCGGGCTCGAACCGGAGATCGACGCCCGGCTGCTGGAGGTCGACTGGGGCGCCTGGGAAGGCCGGCCGGTCGGCGCCATCGCCGCCCCCGAGCTCGCCTCGATGCAGGACGACTCGGCGGCCCCGGAGGGGGAGAGCCTCGGCTCCGTCGGCGCCCGGGTCGCCTCGTTCTGCGAGGAGCATCTGTCGGAGAGCGGCCTGGTGGTGGCGGTCAGCCACGTCTCGCCGATCAAGGCGGCCGCCGCCTGGGCGCTCGGGGTAGACGACACGGTGGCGTGGCGGATGTTCCTCGGCCTCGCCTCCATCACGAGGGTGGCGAAGGGCCGGGGCGGTCCGCTGCTGGTGAGCTTCAACGAGACGGCCCACCTCCCCGAGCCCCATCTGCCCGAGGACGCCCGGCGGTGAACACGCCCGGAATTCCAGGCGGAATCCCAGGCGGAATCACAGCGACCGACGAATGGGCCGCGCTGGAGGCCCACCGCCAGGAGCTCGACCGCGTCCACCTGCGGGACCTGTTCGCCGCCGACCCGCAGCGGGGCGGGGCGCTCGTCGCCTCGGTCGGGGATCTCTACATCGACTACGCCAAGCACCGGCTCACGGCCGAGACCGTCCGCCGGTTGGTGGCACTGGCCGAACGGGCCGGCCTGCCCGCCCGGATCGAGGAGATGTTCTCCGGGGCGCGGATCAACACCACGGAGGACCGCCCGGTCCTCCACGTGGCGCTGCGCAGGCCCCGGGGCACGGCCCTGGTCGTCGACGGCGTCGACGTGGTGGCCGAGGTCCACGAGGTGCTCGACCGGATGGCCGCCTTCTGCGAGCGCGTGCGCTCGGGCCAGTGGCTCGGGTTCACCGGGCGCCCGATCCGCAACGTCGTCAACATCGGGATCGGCGGCTCCGACCTCGGCCCGGCCATGGCCACACTGGCCCTGCGGCCCTTCGCTGACCGCTCGCTCACCGTCCGGTTCGTCTCCAACGTCGACGGGGCCGACCTGGCCGAGAACATCCGCGACCTCGACCCCGGCAAGACGCTGTTCATCATCTGCTCCAAGACGTTCACGACGCTGGAGACGCTGACCAACGCCCGCTCCGCCCGACGCTTTGTGGTGGAGCACCTCGGCGACGAGGCGGCCGTGGCCAACCACTTCGTGGCCGTGTCGACCAACGCCGCCCAGGTGGCCGAGTTCGGCATCGACCCGGCCAACATGTTCGGCTTCTGGGACTGGGTCGGCGGCCGCTACTCGCTGCCCTCGGCCGTGGGACTGTCGCTCATGGTGGCCATCGGGCCGGGCGCCTTCCGGGAGATGCTCGCCGGGTACCACACCGTCGACGAGCACTTCCGGTACACGCCGCTGCCCGCCAACGTGCCCGTCCTGCTCGGGCTCATCGGCTGCTGGTACGTCAACTTCTGGGGCGCCGAGACCCAGGTCGTCCTGCCCTACCACCAGGACCTGGCCCGGTTCCCGGCCTACCTGCAGCAGCTCGACATGGAATCCAACGGCAAGTCGGTCGACCGGCACGGCCGGCCGGTGGGCCTCGACACCGGCCCGGTGGTGTGGGGCGAACCGGGCACCAACGGTCAACACGCCTTTTTCCAGCTGATCCACCAGGGCACCCGGCTCATCCCCTGCGATTTCATCGGCTTCGCCCGGCCTGCGCCGGGAAGGGACGTGCCCGGCCACCACGACCTGCTGATGGCCAACTTCTTCGCCCAGACCGAAGCGCTGGCCTTCGGGAAGACGGCCG
This sequence comes from uncultured Burkholderiales bacterium, assembly GCA_964502185.1. Classification (GTDB taxonomy): domain Bacteria; phylum Actinomycetota; class Acidimicrobiia; order IMCC26256; family BP-133; genus CAZCVW01. Next base: position 336 of record CAZCVW010000173.1, on the reverse strand, counting down.
AGGAGGTGGCCGCCGGTACCCCGAAGAGTGAACGAGTGCCGGCCGACCTCGTGCCCCACAAGACGTTCCCGGGCAACCGGCCGACGAGCACCATCCTGGCTCCCGAGCTGACCCCGTCGGTGCTCGGGCAGCTGATCGCCCTCTACGAGCACAAGGTGTTCACCCAGGGCGTGATCTGGGACGTGAACTCCTTCGACCAGTGGGGCGTCGAGCTCGGCAAGGTACTGGCGGGCCGGATCGCCGACGAGCTCACTGGTGGCGAGCTCACGGGCGGCGGGGCCGGCCCCGCCGCCCACGACAGTTCGACGACCACACTCCTGGCCCGCTACCTCTCCT
>CAZCVW010000172.1:0-7088 GCA_964502185.1 uncultured Burkholderiales bacterium | reverse complement strand
CGGCCCGAGGCCGCCGTCGACGATCTGTCGGCCGTGGTGGGCAACACCGGTACGGCGCATCCGGGGCTGCTGCTCGCCTCCGTCCTCGACCGGGCCGAACCGGGGGCGCTCATCGCCCTGGTCGTCCTGGCCGACGGCGCCGACGTGCTGCTCTTCCGGGCCACCGAAGCCCTCGCCGCCGCCCGCCCGCAGAGGTCCGTGGCCGACCAGGCCGCCGGCGGTGCCGCCCTCAGCTACCAGTCGTACCTGACCTGGCGGGGTCTGCTGGACCGGGAGCCGCCCCGCCGGCCGGACCCGGCCGCTCCCGGCGGCCCGCCGTCCCGCCGGTCGGAGGACTGGAAGTTCTCCTTCATGGCCACCAAGTGCCAGGCCTGCGACACCCGGCATTTGCCGCCCGCCCGGGTGTGCCGCTCCTGCGCCGCCATCGACCGGATGGCCCCCGAGCCGATGGCGGACGTGCCCGCCACCGTGGCCACCTACACCCTCGACCGGCTGGCCTACTCGCTCCACCCGCCGGTCGTCGTCGGCGTGATCGACTTCGACGGCGGCGGACGGTTCCAGTGCGAGGTGACCGACGTCGTCCCCGACGCGGTGAAGATCGGTGACCGCCTCGAGATGACCTTCCGGCGCATCTCGACGGCCGGCGCCGGCATCCACAACTACTTCTGGAAGGCCAAGCCAAGCACGAGCACGCGAGGGGAGAGCGGCTGATGGGCTCCAAGGGCATCCGCGACCAGGTGGCGATCGTCGGCATGGGCTGCACACCCTTCGGCGAACACTGGGACAAGGGCGCCGACGAGCTGCTCGTCGACGCCGTCACCGAAGCCACCGCCTCCGCCGGCGTCACCGCCGCCGACATCGACGCCTACTGGCTCGGCACCATGGCCAGCGGCCTTTCCGGCCTCACCCTCTCCCGCCCGCTCCAGATCGACTACAAGCCGGTCACCCGGGTGGAGAACTTCTGCGCCACCGGCTCCGAGTCGTTCCGCAACGCCTGCTACGCGGTGGCCTGCGGCGCCTACGACATGGTCATGGCCGTCGGCGTGGAGAAGCTGAAGGACAGCGGCATGTCCGGCCTCGTGATCAACGGCCCGGTGGACGACGGCACTATTGCCGACCTCACCGCTCCGGCCATGTTCTCGCTGCTCGCTCCCGCCTACGCCAAGAAGTACGGCGTGGACGACGCCGAGCTCAAAGACGTGATGACCCGCATCGCCTGGAAGAACCACCAGAACGGGGCCAAGAACCCCCGGGCCCAGTTCAAGAAGGAAGTCCCGAAAGAGACGATCGCCTGCTCGCCGCTCGTCGCCGGGCCGCTCGGCATCTTCGACTGCTCCGGGGTGAGCGACGGCTCGGCCGCGGCCGTCATCGTCCGGGCGGAGGACGCCCACCGCTACACCGACAAGCCCATCTACGTGAAGGGCCTGTCGTTCGTGGCCGGGCCCGCCCGCGGCGCCACCGACCCGACCTACGACTACACGAGCTTCCCCGAGGTCGTAGCCTCCGCCACCGACGCCTACCGCCAGGCCGGCATCACGAACCCCCGGGCCGAACTGGCCATGGCCGAGGTGCACGACTGCTTCACCCCCACCGAACTCGTCCTCATGGAGGACCTCGGCTTCGCCGAGCGGGGCTTCGGCTGGAAGGAAGTCCTGGCCGGGACGTTCGACCTCGACGGCGACCTGCCGGTCAACCCCGACGGCGGTCTCAAGTCCTTCGGCCATCCCATCGGCGCCACGGGCCTGCGGATGCTGTTCGAGGCCTGGCTCCAGCTGCGGGGCGAGGCCGGCCCCCGCCAGATCGACAACGGCAAGAAGCTGGCGCTGACCCACAACCTGGGCGGGGCTCCGGGGGCGTGCGTCTCCTTCGTGTCGGTGGTGGGGGCGGAGCTGTCGTAACTCCGATGCGGGCCACGCCCGTCACCTGAAGATGTGCTCCCGGTAGTAGCGCAGCTCGGAGATCGAGGCCCGCACGTCGGCCAGGGCCCGGTGACCTTCGACCTTGTCCGGACGGCCCTTGAACGGCTCCGGGTACCAGCGCCGGGCCAGCTCCTTGAGCGACGACACGTCGATCGAGCGGTAGTGGAGGTGATCCTCGATCTCGGGGAGGTAGCGGGCCAGGAATCGGCGGTCCATGCCGATGGAGTTCCCGCACAGCGGCACCGCACGGGCCGAGGGGCTGTGGGCCTTCACGTACTCGAGGACCTTGGCGCCCGCTTCGTCCAGGGTCACGGTCGACGCCTTGATCTCCTCGAGCAGCCCGGAGCGGGTGTGCATCTGGAGGACGAAGTCGTCCATCCCGGCCAGCACCTCGGCCGGCTGGTGGACCACCAGGTCGACGCCGTCGTCGATCGGCTCCAGCGTCTGGGCGTCGGTGGCGAGGGCGGCGATCTCGACGATCGCGTGCCGGTCAGGGTCGAGCCCGGTCATCTCCAGGTCAAGCCAAAGGAGCACGTTCTCAGAGGGAGGCATCGTTCCACACTAGGTTCTGCTGCGATGTCCACCCGTCTCGTCGGTCCCCGGGTCGTGTTACGGCCGCTGGAACCAGCGGACGGTGACGCCTGGAGAGACGTACGCGCCCGGAATCGTGACTGGCTCGAGCCCTGGGAGCCGCTCCCCGAGCCGGGCTCCCCCGACCTGCTGCGCGACGCCTCCGCCTTCCGGGCCCGCTGCGCCTCCGGATCGCGCCAGCGCCACCTCGACTCGGCCCACCCGCTGGCCATCTTCCTGCACGACGGGCACCTCGTCGGCGAGATCAACCTGTCGGGGATCCAGCGGGGGCCGTTCCAGAGCGCCCACGTCGGCTACTGGGTCGACTCGGCCGTCGCCGGCCAGGGCCTCGTCCCCGAAGCCCTCGTCCTCGTGCTCCGCCTGGCCTTCGAGGAGCTCGGCCTGCACCGGGTGGAGGTGGCCATCGTCCCCCGCAACGGGGCCAGCCGCCGGGTGGTCGAGAAGCTGGAACTGCGGGAAGAGGGCGTCGCCCAGGACTACCTGCAGATCCGGGGCGCCTGGGAGGACCACGTCCGCTACGGCATCACCGCCGACGAGTGGAAAGAGCGCCGGGTCGAGCTGACCGAGCGCTTCCTCAGCGCCCGCGTCCGCGATTAGCCACTGTATTGACCGCTGGGGAGCGACGGAAGAACTCCTCCACCTCCGGGTCGTACTGGTAGGAGGACGTGCGCCGGCCCCCGATCGACTCCAGCCGCAGGGCCCGGGCGAAGTCACAGACGGCGCCGGCCGACGTGTAGCGGTAGCGGTACCCCGTCGCCTTCAGCTTGGCGTTGTCGACGCCCCGGCCGTAGCGGAGCAGGCCGAGCACCTCGGGGGGCAGGTCGACCACGCCGAGCCGGCGCAGGGTCTTGGCCGACGCGCCGGTGAACCAGGGCGGCAGCGGCACCCGGCGCTTTCCGACGATGGCGCACACGTCGCTCCAGGTGAGGAACCCGTCGCCGGCCACGTTGAAGGTGCCCGCCACGTCGGACAGGGCGACGTGGCTGAGCGCGCCCAGAACGTCGTCCTGGTGGGTGAACTGCAGGCGGGGGTCGAAGCCGAAGATCTCCGGGGCGACGGGCAGGCGCAGCGCCCGGGAGAGCGGCGTGTCGAGGTCCGGGCCGAGCACGTTGGAGAAGCGCAGGTTCGTGACGACCACGTCCGGGTGGTCCTCGGCGAAGTCGCTCAGGTAGCCCTCGACTTCGAGGAGGGAGCGCTCGACCCGGGTCCGGGCCGGGCCCGAACGGCCGGTCTCCTCCGAGAACTGGTACGGGTCCCGGGGCGACGCCCCGTAGACGAGCGTGGACGACTTGAGCACCACCTTGCGCACCGAACTCTCCGGCGCACCGGCGGCGGCCAGCAGGTTCATCGTCCCGATCACGTTGGTCTCGTGCAGGGCCCGGGGCTGCGAGGCGGTGGAGTCGACCTCCAGGTGGGTGTGGAGGATGGTGTCGACCTCGGTGGCCCGCACCAGGCGGGAGAGGATCGAGTACGACGAGTCGGCCCGGACGACCTCGGTGCGGTCCAGGGGCACCTGCGGCGCCCGGGTGTCGAGCCCGACCACCACCTCGACCCGGGGGTCCCGCTCCACCATCTGGGCCAGGCGGCCGCCCCAGAAGGTGCCCACGCCGGTGACGAGGACCCGCATCAGCCGAACCAGACGCTCTTGCGCTTGGAGAGCATGTCGTAGAGCGCGCCCTGGATGCTCTCCCGGATCGCCTCCGACCCCTCCATCACCCGGCTGCGGGAGTAGCGCTCTTGACCGGCGGGGACGTCGAAGGTGACCGGGGGCAGCACCCGGAGGCGGAACTTGGCCGGGAAGTAGGTGATGAGCCCGAGCGGCCCGAGGGCGAGCATGTTGGCCGTCAGGGGCACGTAGGGCAGGCGCAGAGCCTTGGCCAGGGTGCCGCTGCGGGCCAGCACCGGCATCGACTCCTCGGCGCCGACCACGGCGATCGGCACGATGGGGACGCCGGCCCGCATGGCCGTCTCCACGAAGCCGCCCCGGCCGAAGCGCCGGAGCTGGTAGCGGTCCTTGTAGAGCTTGCTCGGCCCCTTCGTGCCCTCCGGGAAGACGAGGGCCAGCGCGCCGTCGGCCCCGTTCTCCCCATGAGGACTGAGGAGGCGTTGGGCGTTGTCGGGATGGGCGGTCACCCCGCCGGCCCGGGCCCACAGGGTGCCGGCCACCGGCAGGGACCGGAAGAAGAAGTCGGCCAGGCCGTAGACGGGGCGGCCGATCTCCTTCTCGATGCCGTGCATGATCACCGGCGCGTCGGACGGGATCGCGCCGGCGTGGTTGGCGACGAGGAGGGCGCCGCCGGAGCGGGGGATGTGCTCGAGGCCCTCCCACTCCGCCCGGAACCAGCGGGAGTAGATCGGGCCGAAGACGGCCCGGGCCAGGCGCCGGGTGCGCTCGCTGCGGCCCCAGGGGTCGACGTCGGAGACGGCCGGGCCCGGCTGCGGCTCCACCGGGGCGGTGACGGGCACGAGCTCACGGCTGGGGCCGGGGGCGCCGTCCGGAAACGGGACGCCCGGCGCCCGGCCGGTGCTCTCGACGACGGGCACGTCCCGGTCGGCCACGGACCCAAGCAAAGCCCCTCCGCCGTCGCGCTGTCCAAAACACCGTATGTTGGCCGTATGGCGGTGAGCCCTTCGGAAGCCGCTCCCGCCAGGGGGCTCAAGCACGCGTTCCGGGCGCTGCGCCACCGAGATTTCGCCCTCTTCTTCGCCGGTGCGTTCATCTCCAACATCGGGATGTGGATGCAGAACGTCACCGTGCCCTTCCTGCTCAACGAAGCGACGGGATCGGCCGCCTGGATCGGCCTCGGCGGCTTCGCCCAGTTCCTGCCGGCCACGCTCATGGGGCCGCTCGGCGGCGTGCTGGCCGACCGCCTCCCTCGCCGGCGGCTTCTGATGATGAGCCAGTCGATGTCCATGCTGGTCGCCCTGGCTCTGTGGATCTCGGTGCGCGACGGGCAGGTGGATCCGGGGATCCTCGTCGGCCTGGTGGCCGTGTCCGGCCTCGTCTCCGGCATCGGCATCCCGGCCTGGCAGTCGCTGGTGTCGGATCTGGTCCCCGGTCATGCTCTGCTCAACGCCGTCGCCCTGAACTCGGCCCAGTTCAACGCCTCGCGGGCCGTCGGGTTCATGCTCGGTGGGGTCACGCTGTCCCAGTTCGGCCCCGGCGCCGCCTTCCTGGCCAACGCACTGTCCTACGTCGCCGTGCTCGGCGCCCTCGCCCTCGTCCACGGTGGGCGGGTGGCGGCGTCCCACGGCGAGCCCCGGGAGCCGGGGGCGTTCCGCCTGGCCCTGCGCTACGTGAGGGAGCGGGCCGGGCTGCGCATCGCCGTCCTCACCGTCGGCATGGTCGCCTTCCTCGGCAGCCCCGTCGTTCTCTTCACCGCCGTCTTCGCCCGGGAGGAGTACGGCGTCGGGCAAGGGGCCTACGGGTTCCTGGCGGCCGCCTTCGGCGTCGGCGCCACGCTCGGCTCCGTGGTGCTCTCCGCCTACGGGGACGGGTTCCGCCGCTCCCGCCTGGCCGTGGCCTTCGTGGGCGTCTACGGCGCGGCGGTGACGGCCATGGGCGTCCTTCCCTGGTACGTCGGGGGGCTTCTCGCCCTGTTCACCGTGGGCGTCGGCTACGTGGTGATCATCAGCGTCCTCAACACGTCGATCCAGCTCACCGTCGACCCGCGCTTTCGGGGCCGGGTGCTGGCGCTGTACTTCATGGCCTTCACCGGCGGCTACCCGCTCGGGGCGCTGGTGCAGGGCGCTCTGGCCGACGTGGTCGGCGTCCGGGCGGTGGTGGCCGCCGCCGGCCTGGCCCTCGTCGGCTACGCCGCCTACCTGGCCACCCGGCCGGACCTGGCCGCCACCCTCGACCAGGCTTCTTCCTGACGGGGACCCTTCCTGGTCGGCGCCCGCCCGGCCGGGAACAGCATCGTGAAGGGGACCGGCGCCTACGAGGGCCCTGGCGCATAACGCCGGATCCGCGTGGCGAACGTTGCCGGGGTGGTATTAGAAGGCCGGCACCGGGTTCCCCGGCGGGTACATCAGGTAGGCCGTGCCCCCGGAGTGCTCCTGCCACAGAGCCTCGAACTCGGCCCGCTGGTAGGTGCGCCGGACCTCGCCGTCGGAGGCGCCGGCCGGGTCGTTCATGACCGGGTTGCCGGCGCCGTCGAAGCCGACCAGCACCCCGAGGTGTCCCTCGGAGGAGTTGACGGGGGCGCCGGCCAGGGCGCCGGCCGTCCAGGCGTAGCTCATGACCACGGGCACGCCCGCCGCGATCCAGGCCTCGGCCTGGTCGAGCCCGGAGAAGCGCACGACGTAGGACTCGAGGCCATGCGTACCGGCGTACGCGGTATTGAACGGCCAATTGCCGTAGCCGTCGAAGACCCAGTCGTAGACGCCGCCCACCGCGGCCCGCACGCGGGGCTCGCACGGCCCGCTGTCCTTGCTCCAGTAGCCGAGGACCATCGACGTCGACGTGGGGGAGCACCACACCTCGCCGCCGTCGGCGTAGGCCCGCTGCGAGCAGGTGGGCACCTCGAGGACCCGGTTCCAGCGGGCCGGGTCGCCGGCCGAGGCCGCCGCCGGCCG
>CAZCVW010000171.1:0-7103 GCA_964502185.1 uncultured Burkholderiales bacterium | reverse complement strand
ATGGGCCGCCGCCGACGCCGCTGCGGCGCAGTACGGCCGCGGCCGCGGCCATGATGGCGAGCACCACGCCGAGGGAGACGAGCACCCGGAGCACGAGCGCCGGGAGCGAGACGTCGTCCATCAGCTGCGGCCGGCGTCGTAGCCGAGCACCTCGGTGATGCGGATGCCGAACTCCTCGTCGATCACGACCACCTCACCGCGGGCGATGAGCGTGCCGTTGACGAGCACGTCGATGGGGCTACCGGCGGCCCGGTCCAACTCGATGACCGATCCGGGTGACAGCTCGAGGATTTCGCGCACCAACATCCGGGCGCGGCCCAATTCGGCGGTGACGCCCATCTCGACGTCGGCCAGCAGGTCGATAGGGGTTTGTTGATGGCTCTTCGCCTGGCGGCTCATCGCGGCGTCGGCGGGGGCCCCTGCCCCACCTCCAAGAGCGGCGAACTCGGCCACCTCGTGGGCCGGCGCAGCCTCGGGTGCGGGCACGGGGCAGGCGAGCGCCAGGATGGCGGCGGGCGCCCCGCCGTCGTGGAGGGCGACCGTCAGCAGTTGCTCGCCGGCCCGGGCCTGGAGGGCGGAGCCGATCGGTACTTCGGCGGGCGCGCTCGACTCGGCCCCGAAGGCGGCGACAAGCGCGTTGGCGGCGGCCCGCAAGGCGGGGGTCAGGCCGTCGAGCAGGTCCTCGGTGGGCGGCGGGCCCACCTGGGCGTTGCGCCCGACGGTGGCGCTCACGCACAGGATGAGCCGCCCGACGCCCCCGAATCCGAGGCTGACGGCCCGCGGGCCCTTGCCCAGCTCGCTTACCGGATCGCCGCCCGCAGAACCGAGCGTGGTCGTGGGCTGCACACTCCAACCGGTATCGCTGAAGGGCGGCAGGGCGGCGGCGGCCGCCTCGGCGGCGGCCAGCAGGGCCAGCTCGACGTAGGCGGGAGCGAGGGCGGCAGCGGTCACGTCAAGTCTCCGGTCCGGGTGGAAGTCACAGTGTGCGGGGTGCCCCCGGACGATTCAGCGTTCCGCGAGGGATTCTGGCCGGTGATCAGGCAGGCGAGGCGCTTGCCGCGTCGCCCGGGGGTGGCGGTGAAGCAGGGGACCCCGGCCACCGAAACGGCCAGGTCGGCGCCGACGGCGTGCTGCAGGGGCAGCACGTCACCGGGCCGCAGGTCGACGATCTCAGCCATCGACAGCGTGATCGGGTCGAAGCGTACGGTGACGGATAAGGGCGCGGCGTCCATCCGCCCGGCCAGAGCGGCCCGGACGGCGTGCGGGTCCGACGCCACCCGGCCGGCCAGCAGGGCGCTGCCGGTCACCTCGTCGAGGACGGGCTGGAGCGACGAGAACGGGATGCACAAGGTGGCGTCACCCTGGGCGGGCCCGATCCGGATGTCGTACTCCAGCACCACCACCATGTCGGAGGGAGAAGCGATCTGGGCGAACTGGGGGTTCGACTCCTGCTGGATGACCAGCGGCTCCAGCGGGGTCAGCGACTCGAAGGCGTAGGCCAGTTCCCGCAGCACCCGTCCGAGCAGGTTGCGGACGAGCGCCCCCTCGATGTCGGTGAGCGGCCGGCGGGGCAGGCTCCCCGTGCCCGTTCCCCCGAGCAGCCGGTCGACGGCCGCCATCACCACCGGAAGGGGGATGTGCAGGATCGCCGCCCCGGGCAGGGGCGCCAGCGACAGGACCGCCAGGTACGAAGGGTTCGGAACCTCGCGGATGTACTCGTCGTAGGTCAGCTGGCCGATGTTCCTGGCCGCGACCTGGCTGACCGCCCGGAGGGTGGTGGAGAGAACCGTGGTGAACTGGCGCGCGAACGTCTCGTTCGCGATCTGGAGAGCGCGAACGTGCTCACGGTTGAACTTGTTGGGGCGCCGGAAGTCATAGGGCTGGGGGACACCCGAACCACTCTTGAGGGACATGCCCCCTCAATCGGCCTGGGGCCGGGCCACCTGAGGAGAGCCGAACTTGCCTATTGCATGACGAAGTGCGTGAAGTAGACGCCCTCCACCTCGTCCGGGTAGGCCTCCTCCAAAGCGTGGGTCAGTTCCTCCTTCGCACCTTTGCGCCCTTCCGGGGTGACGAGTTCGTCGTACTCCCGCCCGCCGAGCACCTCGATGGCCAGGTCGAGCGCCCGGGCGTAGCCCTTGGTCGGGTCGTCGGAGTCGGCGCCGTGCCCCCCAACCGCCGCCTTGTAGTCGTGGGCGATCTGCAGGCCGAGACCCACCTTCAGGAAATGGCCGCCCGCGATGTTGAGGGTGACGGGTTCGAGGATCACCACGGGACCGAGCGGTTCGGTCGTGGTCGTCGTCTCCCCGGCCGGGGCCGCCGCCGGCTTGGCGCCGCCGCCGAGCACGAAGCCCTTCACCCCGCCGAGCAGGCCGATCACCACGGCGACGATCATGATCAGGCGCCCCTTGTTCTTCATCACGCTTCTCCTACCGGTTGCTCTGTGTTCATTTCTGGCGGGCCGGCGATTTCGGCGGGCTGGGCGTGGACGACGATCTCGACCCGGCGGTTGGCCGTACGGCCCTCGGCCGTGTCGTTGCCGGCCACCGGGCGCTGGTCGGCGTAACCGGCGGCCGACAGGCTGGCGGAGGGGAGGCCGTAGCGGTCGATCAACTGGCGCAGCACGGTGGTGGCCCGGGCGGTGGACAGCTCCCAGTTCGACGGGTAGCGACCCGAGATCGGCACGTTGTCGGTGTGGCCCTCCACGCTCACCTTGTGGGCGAGACCGGCCAGGGCGGGGCCGAGGTGGTCGAGCACGGAGAAACCTTCCGGCCGCAGATCCGCCTCTCCCGGAGCGAAGAGCACCTGGTCGGTGACGATGGTGACGACCAGGCCCCGAGCCTCCAGGCGGAACTGCACCGCCTCGGACAGCCCGTCGGCGGCCAGCTGTTCCTCGATCTCAGCCTGGGCCCGTTGGAGGACATCGCGTTCCTGGCGCTCGGCGTGCTCCCGCAACAGCTTCGACTCCAGTGCCGCACCGGCCATCTCCAGCACCTTGGGGTCGGCCAGGGCCGCCTCGAGAATCCCCTCGCTGCCGTCCAGAGCACCCGAACCGCCCTCGAGGATGGAGGTGGCGGCCGGCCCGCCGAAACCACCGGCCAAGCCCTCCTTCAGGCGGCGGAACTTGGCCAGGTCGACCTGGGAGATCGAGTACAGAACGATGAACAGCACCATGAGCAGCGTGATCATGTCGGCGTAGGTGATCAGCCAGCGCTCGTGGTTCACGTGCTCTTCGTGTTCTTCGTGGCGCTTGCGGCGGGCGGCGGCCATGCCCTACGCCGCCTTGTCCTTGGACGCCGTGTCCTTGGACCCCTTGTCCCCACCCTTATCCGGGCCCCCCTTATCATTGGCGGCCAGGTCCGGCCGCTCCTTCGGTGACAGGTAGGAGAGGAGCTTCTGCTCGATGACCCGGGGGTTCGACCCCGACTGGACGGACAGCACCCCTTCGAGGACCAGCTCCATGTGGTGGGCCTCGATTTCCCCCGTCCGCTTGAGTTTGTTCCCGAGCGGCAGCCAGAAGAGGTTGGCCGAGAGGACGCCCCAGAGGGTGGCCACGAAGGCGCCGGCGATGAGGTGGCCGAGCTTTTCCGGTTCCGACAGGTTCTCGAGCACGTGGATCAGCCCGAGAACCGTCCCGATGATGCCCAGGGTCGGGGCGAAACCGCCCATGTCGGCGAAGAACTTGGCCTTGGCCTTGTCGGCCGCCTTCTTGGAGGCGATCTCCGACTCCAAGATGTCGCGCAGCTCGTCGGGATCGGTGCCGTCCACGGCCATCTCGATGCCTTTGCGCATGAAGGGGTCGTCGACCGTCTTGGCCATCTCCTCGAGGGCGAGGAGGCCCTCGCGGCGGGCCTTCTCGGCAAAGCCGACCAGGGTCGTGATCGTCTCGTCGGGCGAGTGGGTCTTGCCCAGCAGCGCGTCCTTCAGGGCGGCGAGGGCGGAGGTGGCGTCCTTCATGAGGCCGCAGGCCAGGGCCACGCCGAAGGTACCGACGAAGACGAGGATCAGGGCCGGCGGGAGAAGGATGGAGGCGGGGTTGCCGCCCTCCATGACCATGGAGATCATCACCGCGGCCAGGGCCAAGACGATCCCGACCAGCGTTCCCGGATCCATCAGAGCTCCCCGCCCTCGGGGTGGCTGACCAGCCGCAGTCCGCCCACGGTGGTGCGGACGCCGACCTGGAGCTCACCGGCCCGCTGGACGACGGAAGCGCGGAAATCCCGGATCAGGTCGACCACCGTGGCCAGCCCCTCGGCCACGACGTACTTGGTGCCGTCGACGAGCGTCAGCACGGTGTCGGGTGTCGAGTCGACCCGTTCGAACAGGTCGCAGTTCAATGCGAACCGCTCGCCGTTGAGGCGTGTGAGGATGATCATGGCTCCGTCCTTGGAAGGCAATCCACTACCGGGACCGATCCGTGGTCCCCTGGCCGTCAGGGGCACCGATCGGCGTGAAGAAGCGAGACTTGAGAGGTCACGACATGACGCGGGGCGGGGCCGGGGCGTCTTGCCCCGACCCCGCCCCACTCATTTGCGTAGAGTCGGTTAACGCTTCAGGTTGACGAGGTCGTTGAGCAGCTCGTCGGAAGCGGTGATGACCCGTGAGTTCGCCTGGAAGCCGCGCTGAGCGACGATCAGGTTGGTGAACTCGGCGGCGAGGTCGACGTTGCTCATCTCGAGCGTGCTGCCCGCCAGGGTCCCCCGCCCGCCCTGGCCGGCCACGCCGACTTGGGCGAGGCCCGAGTTCACACTGGTCCGGTAGAGCGAGTCGCCGACCTTCTCGAGGCCCACGGGGTTGGCAAAGCCGGCCATGGCGATCTGGCCGATGCCCCGGGTCCGGCCGTTGGAGAAGACGCCGGTGACGACGCCGTCCGGGCCGATGGTGAACGACTGCAGCACACCGAGAGCGGACCCGTCCTGGGAGAGGGCGGAGACGCTGGAGGCACCGGCGAACTGGGTGAGGGCCTCCGGGTCGTTGGCCCCGCCGAAGTTGACGGCGATGGTCGCCCCGTTCCATTCACCGGTGGCGGCGGTGGGCGTCAGGGTGAGGGCGGCCGGCGGGTTGAAGGCGGGCGGCGTCCCGTTCGGGTCCCAGGTGAGGGTGGAGGAACCGATGGTGATGTCCGGGCCGCCGGCCGTGTCGGGCATGGTGGCGGTGACGGTCCAGGCGTTGGCCCCCGTCCGCTCGAAGTCGAAGCTGGCGTCGATGGCCGTGCCCTGGACGTCGTAGACGGTGATCGAGTTGACCAGCACGGTGTTGAGCGGCGCGTCGGCGGGCAGGTTCCCGCCCAGGGTGAGGCTGGCGGTCAGGTTCGGGGCGATGGACTGCCCGAGCGGCATCGACAGGTCGGAGATGGCGCCGTTGGGGTTGATGTCCCCGGCGGAGTCGGCCGGCCATCCCTGCAGCACGGCCCCGCTCGGCGTGACGAGCCGGCCGAGGGCGTCGAAGGAAAGGGAGCCGGCCCGGGTGAAGAGCTGCTGCGACTGCTCCCGGACGACAAGGAACCCGTCGCCCTGGATGGAGAGGTCGGTGGCCCGGCCGGTCAGCTGCGAGGCGCCCTGGGTGAACGTGTTCGTGATGGCACCGATGCGCACGCCGAGGCCGACCTGGGCGGGGTTGGTACCGCCGGGGCCGTCCGCCGCGTCCGTCGGCACGCCGGCCCCTTGGATCGCCTGACTGAGCAGATCCTGGAACATCACCGTGGAGGCCTTATATCCCACCGTGTTGACGTTGGCGATGTTGTTACCGATGACGTCCATCATCGTCTGGTGGCTGCGGAGGCCGGTGACCCCCGAGAACATGGAGCGGAGCATCGAACTCTCTTTCTCTTCTGCTAGTTGTCGTTTGGGGTTAGGGCTAGGGCAGGTGGACTTCGCGGACGGCGGCGAGGGGAACTTCGGTCTCCCCGACGAGGAGCACCGCCCGGCCGGCGTCGATGCGGGAACCGCTGACGGTGCCGCTGGCCTCGTCGCCGTTGCCGTCCGTCCAGGTGACCTGGCGCCCGAGGAGCCCGGCCGCCGTCTGGATGCTCGAGGTGGCCGCCTGCTCGGCCGCCTGGCTAAGGATCTCCTCCAGCTTCTCGATCATGGTGAACTGGGCCGACTGGGCCAGGAACTCGTTGCCCTCCATAGGGCTCATCGGGTTCTGGTACTTGAGCTGGGCGACGAGGAGCTTCAAGAACATGTCCTTGCCCTCCGCGTCCGGTCCGGCCTTGACGGCGGGGGTACTCGTGGTGTTGTTGACGCCCGGGACATTCCGGCTGGAGGCGGCCAGGAGGCCGCCGTAGTCGGTGGCGCCGGCGACGGGGGTGATCATCAGAACTCCTTTGCTTACAGAAGAACGTCGAGGCCGGAACGGGCTTGTGGGCCGGTCCGGGTCCGGGTGGGGGTGGTTGTGACATGGGCGGCTGCGCCGTTGCCCCGGGACCGTCCGCCGCCCCCGATCCGGTCGATCAGCAGATCGGAGTCCCACGGCGTAGGCCGCCGGCCCTCCCGGCCTTCGGGGCCCCCCGCACCGACGCCGACGCCGAGCGAACCCGCCACCAGCCCGGCCTCTTCGAGAGCGGCCCGCAGGTCGGGCGCGGACTGGCGCAACAGATCGGCCGTCCCCTGCTCGGCGGCATGGAGGCGCAGGTGTACGACCCCCTTGTCGACGGTGATTTCCACCCGGACGGCCCCCAGTTCGACCGGTCGGAGCTCCAGCGTGACCTCGCTCCGTCCGTCCGGAGCCGAACTGAGCGGTTCGAGGACGGTGACCAGCTGCTCGACCGGAGAGAAGGCGGTTGTCTGGCTCGGCGCGGGGGCCGGTGCGGGTGTCGCTTCAGCCCGCATTGTCACCGGGGTGAAAGGCGGCAACGACGGGGCGACGAGGAGGTGCCGGACCGGCTGCGCGGCTTCGGCGGCCGGTTGTTCGTCGGGTGATTGTGCTGATGCCGCATATATCGGCAGCGGCACAACAGCCTTGGGGCCGGCGGTGCCGGACGGCACCTCGATCCCCGCTTCGTGGCCGCCTTTCTGGTCGGGCTGCCCCGGCCCTCGAAGCGGCCGGGCCGGCGATTCCGGCGCCGGTGAGCCACGGACGTCGCGAGTGAGGAGCGCCGCAAC
>CAZCVW010000170.1:0-7176 GCA_964502185.1 uncultured Burkholderiales bacterium | reverse complement strand
CCGCCGTTTCGGCCCGCAGGACGTGCGGTCCGAGTCCCACCCGGGCCCAGGGCGGGAGCCGCTCGGCTTCGGCCCCCGACAGGCCCCCTTCGGGGCCGATCACGACCAGCAGCTCGCCCCCGGGCGGAGCCGGCAGGGCCGAGGGCGGCGGGCTGCCCCACTCGGCGACCACCAGGCCGGGGTGCCCGGCCAGTCCGGCCAGGGGGGCCAACTCGGCCACCTCCGGCAGCCGGGCCCGGCGGCATTGCTTGCCCGCCTCCAGGACCACGCGCCGCCACCGGAGCCCGTCGGCGGCGGCGCGCTGTGCGTCGGGGCGGGCCACGGAGCGTTCCGAGAGGACCGGAAGAATCCGGTCGACGCCCAGTTCGGTCAGTTTCTGGATGGCCAGCTCGGGTTTGCCGCCCTTGGTCAGGGCAAAGGCGACGGCGAGGCGGGGGGCCAGCTCGGGCTCCAGGGCCGACGGAGCGGTGGCCTTGAGCTCCACACCGGCGGGCGACGTGGCCGCCACCGTGTAGAGCCGCCAGCCGCCCTGGCCGTCGGCCGCGGTGACCGCCTCACCGGGGCGGAGTCGCAGTACACGACCGAGATGCCGTCCGTCGTCGCCGCTGACGGACACGTCGTCGGCCAGGGCATCGACGAAGACGTGGGCGGCAGCCCGGGCTGAGGCCGGCCACTGCCGGTCCGACTGCTCCATCGGGGACGAAGGCCTACTGGAAGGCACTGCGGATACGGGAGAAGAAGCCCTCGTCCTTCGGGGCGACCTCTTCACCGCGCAACTCGGCCAGCGCGCGGAGCAGCTGGGCCTCCTCGCCGGAGAGGCGCTCGGGGATCGCGATCTCGACCTCGACGAGCAGGTCCCCCCGACCCCGGCCCCGCAGGTTCGGTATGCCCCGGCCCCGGAGCCGGAAGGTCTTGCCCCCCTGCGTCCCGGCCGGCACGACGAGGTCCTCCTCGCCGTCGAGCGTGGTGACCCTCAGATGGGCGCCAAGCGCCGCCTGGGTCATCGGCAGCCGGAGCACGTGGCGCAGGTCGTCGCCGCGGCGTTCGAACAGCGGGTGGTGGCGGACCGAGATGTGGACGTAGAGGTCGCCCGGCGTCCCGCCCCGCGGGGCGGCCGGCCCGCGCCCGGAGAGGCGCAGGCGCTGCCCGTCGTCGATACCGGCCGGCACCTGGACCTCGACCGAGGCGGGCTGGTTGAGCCGCCCCTCACCCCGGCACTCGCGGCAGGGCGAGAGGATCTCCCGGCCCGTCCCCGAGCAGGCGGAGCACGGCATCGACGTCATCATCTGGCCGAGGATCGTGCGCCGCACCTGGCGGACCTCGCCGGAGCCGCCGCAGGAGCGACACGACGACGGATGGGTGCCCGGCTCGCAGCCACTGCCGGAGCAGTGTTCGCACTCGCCGGGCATCCGCAGGTCGATGGTCTTCACCACCCCGAAGACGGCCTCTTCGAGGTCGAGCACGAGGCGGGTCTCGGCGTCGGGGCCCCGGGCCGGGCCGGACGGCCCCCGGTTGAACCCGCCACCGAAGAACGCCTCGAAGACGTCGCCGACGCCGAAGTCGGACCCGGGCGCTCCCGGCCCACCGGCGCTGTGTCCACCGGCCCCGGCCACGCCTTCGGGGCCGAACGTGTCGTAGCGCCGGCGCTTCTCGGGGTCGCGCAGCGTCTCGTAGGCGAGGCTGATCTCCTTGAACCGGCCCTCGGCCTCGGGGTCGCCTCCGTTGGCGTCCGGGTGGTGCTGCCGGGCCAGCCGGCGGTACGCCCTCTTGATGTCTTCGTCGGTCGCTTCCCGCCCGACGCCGAGCATTTCGTAGAAGTCGGTGTTGGCCACGGGCTAGGACGACAGGTGACGGCCGAGGCGGCGGGAGACGGCGGCCACCGCCGCCATCGTCTGGGGGTAGTTCATGCGGGTGGGACCGAGCACGCCGATCGTCCCGGCCACCTGACCCTCGACGTTGTAGCGGGCGAGAACCACCGAGCACTCCCGCAGGTCCTCGAGCTGGTTCTCGGCCCCGATACGCACGGTCACACCCTGGTCGATGAGGTCGCGCACGAGGCTGACCACCACGTACTGGTGCTCGAGGACCTCGAGGAGGCGGGCCACCGTCTCGCTGGCCGAGAAGGCCCCGATGTCAGCCGCGATCCGGCTGGCCCCACCCACGAACACCGCCTCGGGCAGACCGTCGGTGACCCGGGCGGCGAGGGCGTCCCGGGCCTGGGTGACGAGCGCGTCGGTGATGGCGTCACCCGTCGGCCTCGGCACCGGCAGTTCCGAGAGGCTGCTGTCCCGCAGCTGGGTGTCGAGCGCCACGGTGGCGGCGCCGAGCCGGGTGTCGTCGGTGGCGGCCGGGATCTCGACAAACTGCCGCTCCACCCGCCCATCGGAGAGGACCGCCACGACCAGCGCCGAGTTGTCGTGCAGGCGGACGAGCTGGGCGCTCCGGAGCCGGACGGCGTCCGTCTGCGGCCCGACCACTACGGCCGCGTGGTCGGTGATCCGGGAGAGCAGGAGGCTCGTCTCGTGGAGCATCTCCTCCAGGGCGCCCTGCGCGGTGGCGAAGAACTCGGATACGGCCTGGCGGGGGCCGGGCAGCAGATCCTTCTGGCGGGCCAGGTGGTCGACGAAGAACCGGTAGCCCTTGTCGGTCGGGATCCTCCCGGCCGAGGTGTGGGGATGGGTGACGTAGCCCTCCCGCTCCAGGATCGACATTTCGTTGCGGACGGTGGCCGGGGACACTCCGAGGTTCCCGGTCTTGGCCACGGTGCTGGACCCGACCGGCTGGCCCGTCTCCACGTACTCCTCGATGACCGCCTTCAAGATGGCGGCCTTCCGCTCGTCGATACTCCCTTGATCTGGACTCCGTTGATCCGGACTCCGTTGATCTGGGTTGGCCTGGTCCGTGCGCGGCTCGTCCATAGTTCCTGGTAATTCTACCGGTGGGCGGCCGGCCCACTACCGGATCGACCCACTACCGGGTCGAATTGAGAGGGGGTCCGACCGGGTGGTTCTCCCGGTCGAGCAGGAGACGGGCCGTCGCCTCGTTGGCCAGGAGGCGCCCGCGCCGGGTGAGGACCAGTCTCCCGTGTCTTCGGTGGGCGTCGGTCCACCTCGCCAGCCCGTCCTCCACCAGCCGGGCGTCCCTCGGGATCCGGGCGCCGCGGCGCGTCCGGAGGGCGAGGCCGATGGCCTCCTCCTCCCGCCGGGCGGGTTCCAGCTGTTCGCAGCCCCCTTCGGGGCTCTGGCCGCCGTTGACCAGGGCGATGTAGCGCTCCGGGGTGCGGACGTTCCACCACCGGCGCGTGCCGGTATGCCCGTGGGCGGCACAGCCGATCCCCAGATACTCCCCCTGGTGCCAGTACAGCTCGTTGTGACGGCATTCGTGGCCGGGCCGGGCCCAGTTGGAGATCTCGTACCAGCGCAGGCCCCCCGCCTCGAGCCGGTCGTCGGCGGCAATGTACTTGTCGGCCTGGTCGTCGTCGTCCGGGGCGGCGACGTCGCCCGCCTCGATGCGGCGGGAGAGTGGGGTTCCCGCCTCGACCGTCAGCGCGTAGGCGCTGATGTGGGGCGGATCGAGGGCCAGCGCGGCCTCCAGCGTGGCCTCCCAGTCAGCCGGCGACTCGCCGGCGCCGCCGTAGATGAGGTCGAGGTTGAAGCTGGCGAAACCGGCCTCCCTGGCCCAGGCCACCGCCCG
Organism: uncultured Burkholderiales bacterium; assembly: GCA_964502185.1. GTDB lineage: Bacteria > Actinomycetota > Acidimicrobiia > IMCC26256 > BP-133 > CAZCVW01. Next base: position 3,483 of record CAZCVW010000170.1, on the reverse strand, counting down.
GGCGACGCCCTCCGGGTCATGCGTCCGGCCTAGGGCGGCCAGGACGTGGGGCGCCATGGACTGGACCCCGAAGGAGAGGCGGTTGACGCCGGCCGCCCGGTAGGCGGCCAGCTTGCCGGGGTCGACGGCGTCCGGGTTGCACTCGACGGTGACCTCTGCCCCCGGCGCCCGGGGGATGGCGTCGAGGACGGAGCACAGCCAGTCGGCCGGCAGCAGGGAAGGCGTGCCGCCCCCGAAGAAGACGCTGGTGGCCGGCCGGAGCCTCCCCAACTCCTGGTGCCGGAGGACGTCGGTGACGCAGGCGGCGGAGTACGCCTCCATGAGGTGGGCGCGGTCCGTCCAGGTGGCGAAGTCGCAGTAGTCGCAGCGCCGCGCGCAGAACGGCACGTGGACGTAGACACCGAACGGTTTCACCCCGTCCGGTCTAGCAGCCCGGGCGCCCCACGGCGCCCGGCGTGTCGGCGACAGGCCTCGCCCAACGCCTCCTGGTGGTAGCGGCCGATGGCCACCACGATGCTGGCGTCACTCGTCTCTCGCATGTCGTCAGTCGTCATGATCAACCCGTCTACGGCGCAGGCGGCCTGCTTGAGCTTCACGAGCCCGCCGGCGCGCTCCGGTAGTCTCCGCCCCGCGATGCGCGCCAGACCACGGGGGGGAACATCCGATGATTCGACTACCCGGCCGCCCGATCCGGCTCCTGGCCGTCTGTTTGGCGCTTTCCATGATGGGAGCATCCTGCGGCGGCGATGACGACGGCGAGGGCACCCAGCAAGGCGCCACCCAGACGACGACCACGGTGGCCAAGGGGCCGGACACGCCCGCCGCCCTCGTCCGCTCGAACCTGGCCGGCCTGCTGGGCGAGCACACCGTGCTGGCCGCCGGCGCCACCGGCGCCGCCCTGGGCAACCGGCCCGAGGAGTTCGCCGAAGCCAAGAGCGCGCTCGACGAGAACTCGGCCGCCCTCACCAAGCTCATCAGCGCCGTCTTCGGGGCCGAGGCCGGCACCGCCTTCGACCCGCTGTGGCGCAAGCACATCGACCTGTTCGTGGCCTACACGCAGGGTTCGGGCACGGCGCTGGCTGAGCTCCTCGCCTACACCGGCGAGTTCGGGGCCTTCATGCATTCGGCCCTGCCCGACCTGCCCGCCGCGGCCGTGGCCAGCCTCGTCGAGAAGCACGTGCTCGGCCTCCAGGCCGTGATCGACGCCCAGCGCGCCGGTGACGAGACCGCCGCCTTCACCAACCTGCGGGCCGCCTTCGTCCACATGGACATGATCGCCGAGGCGCTCAGCGCGGCCATCGCCAAGGATTTCCCCGACAAGGTGAGCGGCGTCCCGCAGAGCCCGGCCGTGAACCTCCTCGTCACGCTGGAGCAGGTGCTTCAGGAACACTCCTTCCTGGTGGGCGCAGCCACCGGGGCGGCGCTCGGCGGGCGCACGGAGGAGTTCACCGCCGCCTCAGCCGCCCTCGACGCCAACTCCAACTCCGTCACGGCCGCCATCGCCAGCGTGTACGGGGCGCAGGCCGGCCAGGCGTTCGACCCGCTGTGGAAGAAGCACATCGTCTTCTTCGTCAACTACACCAACGCCAAGGCCGCCAAGGATTCCGCCAAGGCCGACAAGGCCATCGAGGAGCTCTTCGGCTACGCCAAGGAGTTCGGCGCCTTCATCAACTCGGCCACGCCGGCGCTGCCCACCGACACGGTGGCGCAGTTGATCACCACCCACGTCGTGACGCTGAAGCAGATCATCGACGCCTGGGCCGCCGGCGACGAGGCGAAGGCCTACACCTCCCTGCGGGAGGCGGCGGCGCACATGAACATGATCGCTGCACCGCTCACCCAGGCGATCGTGGCGCAGTTCCCCGAGAAGTTCTGAGCGCTTTCCTCCACGGGGTGGCGAGCGGGGACCCCGCCGCCACCGGGGTCGTGCTCTGGACCCGCCTGTCCGGCGCGTCCGGAGCGGCGACGGAGGTGCGCTGGCAGGTCGCCACCGACGCCGGTCTGGGGGCGGTGGTGGCGTCGGGACGCGCGCTCGCGACCCCGGAGTCGGACTTCACCGTCCACGTGGACGTGGACGGGCTGGAGCCCGGTACGACCTACTGGTACACCTTCGAAGCGGCCGATCCCAGTGGCCCCAATCCCAGTGGACACAGCGTCCGCTCCCCCACCGGCCGCACCCGGACGGCCCCGGCCGGGCCCGTCGAGCGGCTCCGGATCGGGGTGGTGTGCTGCGCCAACTGGCGGACGGGATTCTTCAACGCCTACGGCCGGCTGGCGGAGCGGGATGTGGACGTCGTGCTCCACCTGGGCGACTACATCTACGAGTCCGCCGTCCGGAAGGACCGGGGGCCGCGCCAGGACGACCCGCCCGGGCAGGTCACGTCGCTTGCGCAGTACCGGGCCCGCTACGCCCAGTACCGCACCGACCCGGATCTCCAGCGCCTCCACCAGCGCCACCCCCTCGTGGCCGTCTGGGACGACCACGAACTGGCCGGCAACGCCTGGTGGGAGGGGGCGGGCGGCCACGACCCGGTCATCGACGGGCCCTGGGAGCGGCGCCGGACGGCAGCCGCCCAGGCCTACCGGGAATGGCTGCCGCTCCGGCTCCCCGACCCGGGCGACCCGCTGCGGCTCTGGCGGCACGTCTCTTTCGGCTCCGCCCTGGACCTCGTGGTGCTCGACACCCGCCTGGTCGGCCGGGAGCGACCGGCCTCCCGGCGCCGTCCGGTGCTCGGCATCCGCCGCCGCGACCGCTCCTTGTTGGGTGACATCCAGCGGCGCTGGCTGGCCGAGACCTTGCGGGACCCCGGTCACGGCCACTGGACCATGCTCCTCAGCCAGGTCGTGGTGGCCCCCATCCACCTCGTGGCGGTACCGGACCGGCTGTCCGGCCTCGGTCGCCGCCTCGGCGCGGTGGGAGGCGGCCTCGTGGTCAACTCGGGCCAGTGGGACGGGTACCCCGACGAGCGGGAGCACCTGCTCGGCGCGCTGGCGGAGCGCCGGGGCGAGGTCCTCGTCGTCAGCGGCGACCTGCACTCGTCATGGGCCGCCGAGTTGGAGCCCGAGGCGGGCGCCAAGGGTGCCGATGGCCCGGTGGCGGCCGAGATGGTGACCGCCGCGGTCAGCGCCCGCAGCTTCGCCGACGCCCTGGCCCCGAAGGTCCCCGACGGCCAGAGGCTCCTCGAGTGGGCCATCCGCCGGAACAACCGCCACGTCCGCTTCGTCGACACGGCCGGCCACGGCTACCTCCTGCTCGACGTCACGGAGGAGCGCATCGAAGCCGAGTGGTGGCACGTCGACACCCTGGACCGGCGCGACCCAGGCGAACACCTGGCCGCCCGCTGGTCCGTCGCCCACGGCGACCCGAAACTGCGACCTGGCTAGCGCCGCCACCGGCGGTGGTCGCCCTGTAGCCGGCAACCTTATGCGCTAGCCCGAGTTTCCGGGCTAGCTGACGGGTGAGCGGTGTTGTCGCTGGTCAGG
>CAZCVW010000169.1:0-7178 GCA_964502185.1 uncultured Burkholderiales bacterium | reverse complement strand
CGGGGCCGTGGCCGCGGCCGGGACCGCCGGGGCCGGGGGCCTCGCCGTTCACGAAGGCGCGGGTGCGCTCGGTGGCGTTGGCGATCATCTGGTCGGCCTGCGCCTGGGTGATCTTGCCGTCCGTGACCTTCTGGGTGATGCGGGCCTTGAGTTCGGCGACGATGGCGTCGACGACCGTGTCGGAGGGGATGCCCTTGCCCTTGGCCACCTCAGCCAGGGTCTGGCCGCCCTGGAGGGCGGTGCGCAACTCGTCGGCGGTCATGCCGAGCGCCGAGGCGGCGGCGTCGAGGCTCGGTCCGCCCTTGAATGCGTGGTGGCCGTCAGGGCCGCCCCGCTTCGGACGGTTGGCCTCCAGCGCAGCGATCACCGCGTCGGCCTGAGCTTGGGTCAATGTGCCGTTCTCGACGAGCGGAGCCAGGGCGTTCTTGATTCGCTCGCCCTTCTCGGGCTTGGACGCTGGAGTGTTGGACTCTGGCGTAACGGTGGATTCGGCGGTCTGCGCACCGGCCAGGCCCGGAATCCCGAGGGCAGTGCCGGCGGCCCCGCCGGCGAGGAGACCAGCGGCGAGACCCAGGGCCGCAAGTCGCTTGGGTGTCATGAGAGGTGGTCCTTTCCGTTCCATTCGGTGGTGTTGCCTAATCGAGCATCGACCCCGTACCTCTGACGGACCTCTGACGCAGCTGTGAAAACCCTGTGAAAGCGGGTCGGCGGAGACCCCGCTGAACCTGATCCTCGAAGCCCGGCCCTAGCGAGCCACCTAGCCTGGCTTTCATGAGCGAACTGACCCAGGAACCCTGAGGCGACTGAGGAGACGGCACCATGACCCTAGGCGTCGGCCGGCAGGCGGACCACCATCCGGGCGCCCACGGCGGCGTCCTCCGCCGTGATGGTCCCGCCGTGGGCGGCGACCACCTCCCGGGCGATGGCCAAGCCGAGGCCGGTGCCGCCGCGATCCCGGCTGCGACCCTCGTCGAGACGGGCGAAGCGCTCGAAGATCTGCTCCCGGCGTTCGGGCGGTATGCCGGGCCCGTCGTCATGGACGACCAGGACGGCCGAGTTCTCCCTGACGTCGAGGGCCACCTGTACGCGGCGCGTGGCGTGACGCACCGCGTTGTCGAGCAGGTTGGCGACCACGCGGGCCAGGTCGGCCGACTGGCCGCGCACGGGCGCGGCCGACACGGAGGTGGTGTCGACGGGTACCGGTGAGCGGGTTCGGACCCGGTCCACCTCTTCGAGCACGACGCCGTCGAGATCGACGAGCGTGTCCGGACGGCGGGCGGGTGCCGCTTCGGCCCGGGCCAGGTAGAGCAGGTCCTGCACCAGGCGCTCCTGGCGGGCCACGTCGCCCAGCAGGCGGGAGGCGACCGAGGGCCAGTCCGCCTCGTCCGCCTTGCGGAGGGCGACCTCGAGTTCGGCCCGCAGCACCGCCAGCGGGCTCTGCAGTTCGTGCGAGGCGTCCTCCACGAAGCGGCGCTGGCGCTCGGCCGACGTCTCCAGCCGGTCGAGCATGGCGTTCATGGTGGCAGCCAGGCGGGCGATCTCGTCGCCGGTGCCCGGCTCGGGCACCCGGCGGTGGAGGCCGGAGCCGGTGATGTCGGACACCTCGGCCCGGATCGACTCGACGGGTCGCAGAGCCCGGCCGACGAGCACCCACGTCGTCGAACCGACCAGCGCCACCAGCAAGGGCAGGCCGACGGCCAGCATCGTTCCCGCCACGACGATGTCGTGGTCCACGTTCTCGAGCGTCCGGCCGACGTACACGGCGGCCGGTCCCTCGGGGGTGGTGGAGGCCAGCCCCGCCAGCCGGAACGGTCCGCCGCGGCCGTCGGTCAGGGGCGAATCGACGGTGCGGATGGTGAGCCGGGTGGTGGCGAACCGGGCCACCGGACCCTGGCCCGCCAGGTTGGAGCTGCTCTCGAAGACGTGCCCGGCGGCGTCGACGACCTGGATGAACGTGTTGCCCTCGGAGGGGGCGTCGGACAGGTCGGGTAGCAGGCCCTGGCTGGCCTCGAAGGCGATGTCGTTCACCAGCTCGATGGCGGCGTCGTCCACCTCGTCGATGAGGGTGCGGCGCAACAGGGTCAGGAAGACGAAGGCGGAGAGGATGGTGAAAAGGCCGACCATGAGGCAGGCCGCCATCGTCGCCCCGCCGCGGACGCTGGACGGGCGCAGCCGCCGCGGAAGGGCGTTAACCGCCATCGGGATCGACCCGGTAGCCGGATCCCCGGACCGTCTGAAGCGCCTGCCGTTTGAAGGGGATGTCGATCCGGCGGCGGAGGTGTCGGACGTAGACCTCCACGATGTTGGGATCGCCGTCGAAAGCCTGGTCCCACACGTGCTCGATGATCTCGGTCTTGGAGCACACCTCGCCCTTGTTCCGCATGAGGTACTCGAGGAGCGAGAACTGTCGGGGCGAGAGTTCGACCTCGGTGTCCCCCCGGAAGCACCGGCGGGCGGCCGGGTCGAGGCGCAGGCCGCCGGCGGTGAGGACGGCGGGGCGTTCCCGGCCGGTGCGGCGGAGGAGGGCCCGCAGATGGGCGACGAGCACCACGAACGAGAACGGCTTGGCCAGGAAGTCGTCGGCGCCGGTGTCGAGCGCTTCGGCGTGGTCGTACTCACCCGACTTGGCCGTGAGCATCAGGATCGGCGTCCAGATGCCTTCTTCCCGGAGGGAGGCGCACACCCGGTACCCGTTCATTCCCGGCAGCATGATGTCCAGGATGATGGCGTCGTAGGCGTTGGTCCGGGCGAGGTCGAAGCCGGACTTGCCGTCACCGGAAACGTCGACGGCGAAACCCTCTTCGACGAGCCCGGCCCGCAGCACGTCCGCGAGGCGCGCTTCGTCTTCGACGACCAGGATTCGCACGAGGACAGCCTGCCATGACCGTCTGCCGCTTGGCGGGCGACTCGAGCGGTTTGTCCGTTTTAGGCAGCCGACCGATGCAGACTTGACCTATCTGTTTCTTCATCTCGGGTTGGCCTTCCTCCTTTGCCCTGTTCAGGATCGCTTCAGTGACTAGTCCGCATACTCGGTGCCATGGACACCTCCCTGTCGCCGTCGTCGCGGCGCCGTTCGTCCCTATCCGCTCACCTCCGGGCCAGTCGCCGGTGGCGCACAGCTCTGCTGGGTGCCCTGGCCGCGCTGGCCGTGCTCCCGGGTGTGGGCGGGGTAGGGACGAACGGCGTCGCGACGGCGGTTGGGGAGACCCCTCCCGACCCGGTGCTCTTCGCCGCCGGCGACATCGCCCGCTGTGTCGAGCCCAATGGCGGCGACGACACGGCCGCCATCATCAGCCAGGTGCCGGGCGCCTACGTCGCCATGCTCGGCGACGGTGCCTACCCCAACGGCACGATCGAGGACTACAACAACTGCTACGGCCCGAACTGGGGCAAGTTCTACGACCGGACGCTGCCCCTCGGCGGCAACCACGACTACCTGGACAAGGTCAACGCCCCCGGGTACTTCCAGTACTTCGCCAACCGGCTGAACGACCCCGGCTTCTCGGCGACGGCCACCGACACGTCGAAGGGCTACTACAGCTACGACATCGGGCCCTGGCACATCATCACCCTGAACGCCACCTTCGGCGCGGCGGACGGCGGCAACACGCTGACCCAGCAGGAGTGGCTCAAGGCCGACCTGGCTGCCACCCAGTCGAAGTGCATGATCGCCATGTGGCACCACGCCCGCTTCTTCTCCTCGGCCGTCGGCCATGGCGTCACGCCCGACCCGTCGGCCGACGCGAAGATGAGCAAGCTGTGGGAGATCCTGCGGGGCGCCGGCGTCGACGTCGTGCTCCAGGGCCACCACCACATCTACGAGCGCTTCGCCCCGATGGCGTCTGACTCCGGCACGGACCAGGGCCGGATCGTCAACCCCGGCGAGCATGGCATGCGCAGCTTCGTGGTCGGCACCGGCGGCGGCGAGCTCCAGCCCTTCAGCACCGCCGCCGGCCAGGCGGACCCGGCCTACGGCAGCGAGTACCGCAAGGACATGCAGTGGGGCGTGCTCAAGCTCGACCTCCACTCCACCACCTACGACTGGAAGTACATCACCCCCTCGGGTGAGGTGCTCGACCAGGGCACCGACACCTGCCGCACCGACATCCAGACCACGTCCACCACGGCCGACCCGACGCCGAGCACCACGACCCCCACGACGGCTCCGGCCGGCACCACCCCGACCACCACGGCCGGCGGCCACACCCACACCGGCGCCCGCTCCGGCTACTGGATGCTGGGCGAGGACGGCGCGGTCTACCCGTTCGGTGACTCGAAGGCCCTGGGTGACACGTCCCTGCGGGCCGGCGAGGCGGCCGACCTGGAGCCGACCCCGTCGGGGAACGGCTACTGGATCGTGAGCCAGCAGGGAGTGGTGTCCAACTTCGGCGGCGCCAAGCCCTTCGGCGACGCCCCCAAAGTGATGGTGCCGGGCGAGACGGTCACCAGCCTGTCGTCCACGCCCACCGGCAACGGTTACTGGCTCTTCACCGACAAGGGCCGGGTCATGGAGCTGGGTGACGCCAAGCACCACGGCGACGTCTCCGCCCTCAAGCTGAACGGGCCGGTGCTCGACTCCATCCCGACCCCGAGCGGCAACGGCTACTACATGGTTGCTTCCGACGGCGGCATCTTCGCCTTCGGCGACGCCAAGTTCGCCGGGTCCATGGGCGCCAGCAAGCTCAACGCCCCTGTCCAGTCGCTCGTGCCCGACTCCGACGGTGCCGGCTACTGGCTGGTCGCCTCCGACGGTGGCATCTTCGCCTTCGACGCTCCGTTCCGGGGATCGATGGGGTCGAGCAAGCTGAACAAGCCGGTGGTGGGCATGGTCCGCTTCGGTAACGGCTACCTGATGGTGGGCGCCGACGGCGGCATCTTCAACTTCTCCGACAGCAAGTTCTTCGGCTCGCTCGGCGACAAGCCCCCGGCCCGCCCGGTGACCGCCGTCGCCGTCCTGGAGAACTAAGCGGGTCCAAGGAACGCCGCGGGGCTCTGCGGACGGGCACAATCGTGCTGTGCTGTTCTCGGCGCGATTCCTGCACCTGCCGGCGAGGGAAGCTTCCTGAGCACGCCGGCCCCAGAAGACACCCCAGAAGACACCGCAGCCGACGCCGCCTGCCTCCGGGAGGTCTGCGCCGCGGCCACCGCCTCGGCCGGGTCCGGGGGCGGGCCCTTCGCCGCCTTCGTGAGGCGCGACGGTGAGGTGGTCGCCCGGGGCGGCAACCGGGTGGTGGCCGACCGTGACCCCACCGCCCACGCCGAACTCGTGGCCATCCGGACGGCGGCGCGGGTGCTCGGCACCCATGACCTGTCCGGCTGCGTCCTCTACGCCAGCTGCCGTCCATGCCCGATGTGCCTCACGGCGGCGTGGTGGGCCCGGGTGGACCGCGTCGTCTACGCCGCCACCACCGAGGAAGCCTCGGCCGCCGGGTTCGACGACGAGCGGTTCTGGGCGGCCATCGCCCAGGCAGCCATTACACAGCCGTCCGCCGACCCCAGTCCGCTTCAGCATTTGCCCATCCCCGAGCGGACGGAGCCCTTCGCCGCCTGGGCCGCCAACCCCGACCGTCAGCCGTACTGAAAAGGGTCGCTAGGCCTGCAGGAGGTGGACGTTCCCGGCCGGGCCGGTGGCCGGGAAGGCCCGGGACAGCTGCCACAGGAAGGCGAGGCCGACGAACTCGAGCAGGTGGGAGAACTCGCCGACGGACGCTTGTCCGCCAGCCACGTCGACGGTCGTCACGATGCCGAGGAAGGCGACGAGGGCGCCGACCAGCGGCAGCATGCCCACGGCGCCGACGGGCCGCCAGGCGGCGAAGAGGAAGCCGACGGCCAGGGCGGCGTCGAACGATCCCAGTTCCCGGCTGAGGTGGACGCTGGCGCCGCTGTCCCACCCGAGCAGGGCGGGTGCGGACACGAAGAGTTGGACGACGGCCACCATGACCAGGCCCCAGCGGAGCGCGCCGGGATCGAGCCGGGTCCGGCTCTTGGCGCTGATCCGCTCGGCGGCGATGGCTGCCAGGATCTGGGGAGTGAGGTCGGGCACGTTCTCGGCCGGCCTGACCTGGACTTCGCGGCCCAGCCGGAAGACCTGCTCCTGCCACCGGCTGCAGGCGGCGCAGCCGGACAGGTGGCCGTCCAGGAGGGCAGGGGGAAGGCCGGGCTCCTCACCGTCGAGTCGGGCCGAAATCGCCAGGCGATAGCGCGCGCATTCCATAGCAGGGTTGTCGTCGGGCGCCGCCCCGAAGTTCCCGAAAAAAGATTCGGGAGTCGGGAACTTCCAAGGCCCGGCCCCGGACTATCGGGAGGACATAGGTGGCCGGCGGTTTTGGTGCCCGCCCGGCGCCGGTCTCGCCCCGAGCCCATGGTCTGCCTCCCCTGTCGACCACTCCGCTCGCCGGCGAGAACGGCGCGGCGGGGTGCCGTCGGTGGCCGCAGTCCCGCCCGGGTTCCGGACGTGCGCTCGTTGCCCTTCTCCGAGCGTCGTCCGGGGCCCGGGCGGCCTTCATTCAGGCCGCCGGTTCGACCGGGCTGACCGGCGGCGGCCCGGGCGGGACCGGCACCGGTTCGTCGTCGGCGGTGACCCGCAGGCGGCGGGTGAAGGTGAGGTAGGCCGCGCCCCACAGGCCGCCCACCGCGGCCAGGCCCAACGTCGTGGTCCGGGGACCGATCGCCTCGGCCGCCGCTCCCGCCACCACCAGCGACGCGCTCATCGACAGGGTGACGAGGGCGAAGTCGGCGGCGAAGACCCGTCCCCGGATGAAGTCGGGGATGGTGCGCTGCAGGCCGTAGGTGGACAGCGTCCACTGGGCGCCACCGCCGAGGTGGGCGATGAGGACACCGACGGCGGCCACCGGAAGCGCCGGGGCCGTGCCCACCACCATGTAGCCGGCCGAGAAGACGAGCCCGGCCAGGCCGCAGGCCAGCAGGACGCCGCGCAGGCCGTGCCCGACGATGCGCCGGGCCACGAACGGGCCGGCCAGCACCCCGAGCCCCCGGGCGCCGAGCAGGAGGCCGGTGGCGCCGTCGCCTCCGTGGAAGGGTCCGGTGGCCAGCAGGGCCAGCATGCCCACGGTGCCTCCCGTCAGCCCGAAGCCCAGCTTGGACCCCAGCAGCGCGGCCACGACGGGGTGGCTGCGGGCGTAGCGCACCGTCTCGGCCGTGTCGGCCAGGGGTCGCAG
>CAZCVW010000168.1:0-7214 GCA_964502185.1 uncultured Burkholderiales bacterium | reverse complement strand
TGGGCTCAGGCCCGGCCATCCAGCCGTCGCCCAGGCGGGCCGCCCGGTCGAGGGCCGGCGCGGCGTGGCCGCCGATCCACACCTCCAGCGGCTCCGGGGTGAGCGGGGCGACCCGGACCCCGTCCACCTCCTCCCCCGCCAGGAGGCGCCGCACCACGTCGAGGTGGTGTTCGAAGAGGGACGGCCGTTTCCGGAGGTCGACGCCCATGCCGGCGAACTGGTCCGCGCCGCCGCCGAGGGCGCACTGGAGGATGAACCGGCCGGGAGCGAGGGAGGCCAGCGTGCCGACCTGCTCGGCCACCAGCACCGGATTCCACAGGGGAAGCAGGAAGAGGGCGCCGGCGGGCGCGTCGCCCCATTCCGCCAGCAGGCGGCCGAGCATGGGGACGTTCTGGTAGTAGGGGTACGGCCCCGTCACGTGATGGTCGCCGACGAAGAGCGACTCGAGGCCGGCGTCCCGGGCGGCCGCCGCCCGCTCGACCATCCGCCGAGCGCCGAGGCGGGGGTCCTCCACCGGAGAGGAGCTGCGCAGCGAGGTTCCGATCCGGATCGTCACGACCGAACACCCTTGCACACGTTCATGGGGCTAACCTCGAATCACAACAGTGTCATTCGAGGAGGCCGACCCCGTGACAGACCAGCAATCCACCGTGCGGTTCCAGCCCTGCTCCGAGTGGAACCCCGACCCCGATCCGGGTGCCGGTGTCTGCACCGCCTGCGGCTGGCTGGAAGAAGACCACTGGCTGGCCGAATTGGAACGCCGGGCCGAACCCATCCCTGTCTAATCCTGCGCTCGGTCCCCGGCTGCCTCCATCCTCGTGAAAGGACAGTCCTCGGTCCGGACCCGTACTCCGACGAGGCCGAAGCGCTCCTTCCGCATCCACAACCGGGCGGGGACCCCCTGCCCGCGCTGCGGCGGCGACCTCCGGCGGGTCTCCTACGAGTCCCATGAGGTCGTCTACTGCCCCACCTGCCAGACGGGCGGGAAGGTGCTGGCCGACCGGCGGCTGTCGCGCCTGGTGCGGTAAGCCGCTACATGAAGCCCTTCTCCGGGCCCTGGTCCCGGTAGCCCTCCACGAACTCGACGAGGGTGTCCCGCTCGAAGCTGGGGCACAGGAGCCGCTTGTGCCAGGCCGTGGCCGCGATGGGCACGTCCAACGACGGGCGGGGCACCACCAGCGTCGCGTCCGAATGTTCGTCGGCGATGGTCAGCAGCCCGTCGAGGTCATCGGCGGAGATGCCGGGCTTGTACCAGAGGACGATGAACCCGTGCTCGAGGGCGTGGACGAGGTTCCCGTCGGCCGGCACCGGCCCCGAGTCGTAGGCGCCCGCCGCCGCCGCCTGGGCGAGATGGTCGCCACCGGCCGGGGGATCGACCGAGAAGGTGGGGCTGGCCACGTGATCGCGCCCGCCGTCGTGCTGGGAATCCAGCTTGCAGTCGCCCGCGGTGAGCTGTGTCTCGAGCTTGTCGGCCGCCTTCTTGTCGTTGGCCCCGCTCACCATCACGGTGACGACGACAACCGCCACCACGCCGAGAGCGATGGCCGCGAACCTCCGCTTCCGCTGCGCTTCCTGCTTGAGGCGCCCCTGGCCGGCTGCCTCCTGCTTGGCCGTACGTCCGCCTCCCACATCCCCTCCCGGTCGGACTCTTCAGGACGCGATATCTAGCAGGCGCGTCGCACAGCCGGGGACGCAGCGGGCCGCGTCCCCGGCTGTGCCTGGTGTCGGCTCAAGCCTGCCGGCGGGCGAAGACGGCGGCGAGCCGACCACCTCTCAGGGGGGCTCAGGGGGTATTCCCGACTGGAGCGACCCCTAACCCCGGACGTTTGGCGCGATTGCATCGCCGCTGACTCTGCGGGCTTTCTCAGGCAACTCTTCCTTCAAGAGGGCCGGAAGAGGTGCCGAAGAAGGGGCATGGCGCGTCCCACACCACCCCAGGACCAGCCCACCGCCCGTCAGCCCGGGCCCGGACCTTTGCTGTCAAACCGGCGAAATCAGCTCACGATCGTCGGGCTTCTCGTCTTCACGTGGTTCATGGCGTTCCTCGTCCTGCCCTCGCTGAAGACGACTCCCACCGTCGACGAGCGGAGCCTGTCCGAGGTGCTCGCCGCCGTCGAGGCCGGGAACTTCGAGGGAGAGGCCATCAAGGAGGCGAAGCTCGACGACGACAAGCGGGTCGTCGTGCTCGAGCTCAAGGGCGACAAGGCCGTCTCGGCCGCCTACCCCGAGCTCTTCGGCGCCGGACTGGTGGACCGCCTCGACGAGACCGGCATCAAGTTCGAGGCCAAGCCGGTCACGAGCCCGTCGATGTTCTCCTCGCTGCTCGTCACGCTGCTGCCCGTACTGCTGCTGATCGGCGCCTTCATGCTGATCATGAAGCGCGGCGGGCTGACCGGCCAGGGCGCGGCCGGGGCCAAGGCTTTCACCAACAGCAAGGGTGAGCTGGACGACGTTCCCAACTCGCGCTTCACCGACGTCGTCGGCTGCGACGAGGCCGTGGAAGAGTTGACGGAGGTCGTGGCCTTCCTGCACGACCCTGCGCCGTTCGAGAAGGCGGGCGCCCACATGCCCCGCGGCTTCCTGCTGGTCGGCCCTCCGGGGACGGGCAAGACCCTGCTGGCCCGGGCCGTGGCCGGTGAGGCGGGCGTGCCCTTCTACACGGCGGCCGGTTCCGACTTCGCCGAGATGTTCGTCGGCGTGGGCGCGGCCCGTGTCCGTGACCTGTTCGCCAAGGCCAAGAAGACCGGCGGCATCGTGTTCCTCGACGAGCTCGACTCGGTCGGCCGGGCCCGCAACGGCCCCGGCGGCAACGGCTCGTCCGACGAGCGGGAGTCCACGCTGAACGCCCTCCTCGTGGAGATAGACGGGTTCGGCAAGGAAGACAACGTCGTCATCATCGCCGCCACCAACCGCCCCGACGTCCTCGACTCCGCCCTGCTCCGGGCCGGCCGCTTCGACCGCCAGGTCACCGTGGCCCCGCCCGACCGCCGGGGCCGGACCCGCCTGCTCGGCCTCTACGCCAAGGACCGGCGCATCCACGAAGAGGTGGACTTCGTCACCCTCGCCCGTCGGACGCCCGGCCTGACCGGGGCCGACATCGCCAACCTGGTGAACCAGGCCGCCCTCGAGGCCGCCCGGGCCACCCGGGAGATCATCACCTCGGCCGACTTCGACGAGGCGCTGGCCACCGTCGTCATGGGCCGGGCCCGCAAGTCCGCCGTCGTCACCGACCGGGACCGTGAGGTCACGGCCTGGCACGAGGCCGGCCACACCGTGGCCGCGCTCGTCCTGCCCGACGCCCACGACCCCGTGCAGGTCACCATCGTCCCCCGGGGGGTGGCCGGCGGCGTCACGTGGATGGGCGGCGACGACCACTCCTTCATGACCCGCTCCCAGGCCCGGGCCCAGCTGGCCGTGGCCATGGGCGGCCGGGCCGCCGAGGAGCTGCTCCTCGACGGCGACTTCACCCAGGGCGCCTCCGGCGACCTGGCCTCGGCCACCGGCCTGGCCATCCGCATGGTCACCCAGTGGGGCATGTCCTCCCTCGGCCTCGCCGCCATCCACCCCGAGATGACCGGCATGCCTCTGTCGGAGAAGGTGATCGCCGAGATCGACCGGATGCTGGCCGAAGCCCTCGACGCCGCCCGCAGCCTCCTGGTCGAGCACAAGACCCTGTTCGACGGCGTGGTCTCCGAACTGATCGCCGAAGACACGGTCGCCCTCGACCGCCTCCAGACGATCTGGGCCGACGTCAAGCAGCAAGCCGCCGCTTGAGCGCCGCGGTCACGGCGGCCGCCACATCTCCCCCCTGCGGAACCGTCGCTCGCCTGCACCGCATATCGGTGCAACGGGACGACAGAACGGATGTGCTTGGGGGGTAGGGTCCTCCCCGATGAAAATCGGGATGGTGGGGCTCGGCCGGATGGGCGGGAACATGGCGGAGAGGCTCCGCCGGGCGGGGCATGAGGTGGTGGGGTACGACCGGGATCCGGCGGTGTCGGATGTGCCGGCGCTGCAAGCGTTGGTGGAGGCGTTGCCCAAGCCGGCGGTGGTGTGGGTGATGGTGCCGTCGGGGGATCCGACCAGGGCGACCATCACGGAGCTGGCCACACTGCTGGCCACCCGGGACCTCGTGGTGGACGGGGGGAACTCCAACTACCGGGAGTCGATGAGCCGGGCGGAGGAACTCAAGGCGGGGGGCATCGGGTTCGTGGATGTCGGCGTGTCCGGCGGGGTGTGGGGGCTCGCCAACGGGTACGGGCTGACGGTCGGCGGCGATCCCGAGCCCGTCGCCCTCATCCGGCCGATCCTCGAGGCGCTCGCCCCGCCGGACGGCGGGCTGGCCCACGTCGGGCCGGTGGGCGCCGGGCACTTCACCAAGATGGTCCACAACGGGATCGAGTACGGGCTCATGCAGGCCTATGCCGAGGGGTACGAGCTGCTGTGCGCCTCGCCGCTCGGCATCGACGTGGCCGGCGCCGTCGACGCCTGGAAGCACGGGACGGTTATCCGCTCCTGGTTGCTCGATCTGCTCGACGCCGCCCTCCAGGAAGACCCCGGCCTCTCCAAGGTCCGGGGCTGGGCGTCGGACTCGGGCGAGGGGCGGTGGACGGTGGAGGAGGCGGTGCGCCTGGCCGTGCCCGCCCCTGTGATCACCGCCGCGCTCTACGCCCGCTTCGCCTCCCGTCAGGAGGACTCCCCCGCCATGAAGGTGATCGCCGCCCTCCGCACCCAGTTCGGCGGCCACGCCGCGGTGCAATTGTGAGCGAGGCGGCCGGGGCCATCCTGCTGTTCGGGGCGACGGGCGACCTCGCCAAGAAGAAGCTCTTCCCGGCCCTCCAGCGACTGGCCGAGCGGGGCATCCTCGGCGACCGGCCGATCATCGGCGTCGCCTCCCGGGACTGGGACGACGAGGCGCTGCACCAGCGGGCCCGGGAGGCGCTGGAAGAGTGGGGTAAGCCCTACGCCCGGGAGGTCTTCGCTCAGTGGGTCTCCCGCCTCGGTTACGTGGGCGGCGACTACCAGGACCCGAAGACCTACGAGCGCCTCGCCGACCGCCTGCGGGAGACCGGGTGCACCGACCGGCCGCTGTTCTACCTGGCCATCCCCCCCAGCCTCTTCGACGACGTTGTCAGCGGCCTGGCCAAGGTCGGGCTGGCCGGCCGGGGGCCCGGGGGCGACCCCCGAGGTGGCCACGTCACGGGAGCGGGGGCCCGGGTCGTGGTCGAGAAGCCCTTCGGGCGCGACCTCGCCTCCGCCCTGGAACTCAACGAGTACCTCCACAAGGTGTTCCCGGAGGAGGAGATCTTCCGGATCGACCATTACCTCGGCAAGGAGGCGGTGGAAAACCTTCTCGTCTTCCGCTTCGCCAACACGCTGCTCGAGCCGGTGTGGAACCGCCGCTACGTGGCCAGCGTCCAGATCACCATGGCCGAAGCGTTCGGCGTATCCGGACGGGGCAAGTTCTACGAGGAGGCGGGTGCCATCCGCGACGTCGTCCAGAACCACCTGCTCGAGGTGGTCGCCCTTCTCGCCATGGAGCCGCCGGTCGGCATCGACGCCGACGACCTCCGCACCGAGAAGGTCAAGGTGTTCAAGGCCATGCCCCCGGTCGACCCGGCCCAGGTGGTGCGGGGCCAGTACCGGGGCTACCGGGAGGAGGAGGGCGTCGACCCGAACTCCGACACCGAGACCTACGCCGCCCTCCGGTTCGATGTTGACTCCTGGCGCTGGGCCGGCGTGCCCTTCTACGTGCGGGCCGGGAAGAAACTGGCCGTCACCGGCACCGAGGTGGTGGTGGAGTTCAAGCAGCCGCCCCGCCTCCTCTTCCTGCCGGCCGACTCCCCAGTCCCCCGCCCCAACCACCTCAGCTTCTGCCTGAGCCCCTACGAGGCGGTCAACCTCTCCCTCGAGGTGAAGGCGCGGGGTGACGAGTTGCGGAGCAGGGCCACCAACTTCACCACCGCACCCGACGCCTTCGGCACCGACGAACCGGCCGACGCCTACGAGCGCCTGCTGGAGGACGCCCTGGAAGGCGACGCCCGCCGGTTCGCCCGCTCCGACTCGGTGGAACAGGCCTGGCGGATCATCCAGCCAATACTGGAGCACCCGAGCCCGGTGGTCGTCTACGAGCCCGGCACCATGGGCCCGCCCGAGGCGGACAACCTCATCGCCGGGGACGGCGGCTGGCACGACGTGCCCTGCGCGATCCGATGAGGGCAGAACGCCTCGTCGTCATCGGGGGCGACGCCGGGGGCATGATCGCCGCCCGCCGGGCCTCGGAACGCGCGCTCTGAGCGAACGTGACCCCTCAGATTTGGAGACCGGGGCCCCGGGTAAGGTGCGGCCCGTGAAGATCTGGCCGGGTCAGCCCTATCCCCTCGGTGCCACCTACGATGGCGCCGGGACCAATTTCTCTCTCTTTTCCGAGGTCGCCACCAAGGTCGGGGTCTGTCTCTTCGACGACGACGGCAACGAGACGTGCGTCCCGCTCACCGAGGTGACGGCCCTCTGCTGGCACGGGTACCTGCCCGGCGTGAGCCCCGGCCAGCGCTACGGCTTCCGGGTCCATGGCCCCTACGACCCGGGCGCCGGGCACCGCTGCAATCCGGCCAAACTGCTGCTCGACCCCTACGCCAAGGCGATCGAGGGCGAGGTCGACTGGGACCCGGCGGTCTTCGGCTACCCGCTCGGCGACGACGACCTGACGCCCGACCCCCGGGACAGCGCGCCGTTCATGCCGAAGTCCGTCGTCACCAACCCGTTCTTCGACTGGGGCAACGACCGCCACCCCTGCACCCCGTGGCACGAGACGGTGGTCTACGAGTTGCACGTGAAGGGCTTCACCGCCCGCCAGCCCGACATCGACCCGGAGCTCCGGGGCACGTACGGGGGGCTCGCCCACCCCGCCGCCATCTCCCATCTCACCGACCTCGGGGTCACGGCCGTCGAGCTCATGCCGGTGCACCAGTTCATCCACGACCACTACCTGGCCGAGAAGGGACTGCGGAACTTCTGGGGCTACAACTCCATCGGGTTCCTGACCCCTCACAACGCGTACGCCGGCACCGGTCAGCGCGGGGAGCAGGTCACCGAGTTCAAAGCCATGGTGAGGGCCCTGCACGAGGCGGGCATCGAGGTCATCCTCGACGTCGTCTACAACCACACGGCCGAGGGCAACCACCTCGGCCCGACCCTGTCGTTCAAGGGCATCG
>CAZCVW010000167.1:0-7219 GCA_964502185.1 uncultured Burkholderiales bacterium | reverse complement strand
CGTAGCCGCCGTGGAGCTGGACACCGGTGTCGATGATGCGCTTCTGCAACTCGGTGCACCACCACTTGGCCATGGCGGCCTCTTCGGCGGTCAGCTCGCCGGCGTTGAGGGCGAGGACGCAGCGGTCGACGAACGTCTGGGCGATCTCGATCTCGGTGGCCATCTCGGCCAGCTTGAAGCGGCTGTTCTGGAAGCTGGCCACGGCCTGGCCGAAGGCCTTGCGCTCCTTGGTGTACTCCAGCGTCCAGCCGAAGGCGGCCCGGGCGGAGGCCACCGCCGTCGCCGCGATGGACAGCCGTTCCTGCGGCAGGTTGGTGACGAGGGAGCGGAAGCCGGAACCCTCTTCGCCCAGCCGGTTGGCGACAGGCACCTCGACGTCGGTGAAGAACAGCTCGGCGGTGTCCTGGGCGTGCAGGCCGATCTTCTCCAGGTTCCGGCCCCGCTCGAAGCCGGGCATGCCCCGCTCCACAACCAGGAGCGACATGCCGGCGTGCCGCTCCGAGGGATCGGTCTTCACCGCGGTGATCACCAGGTCGGAGTTGATCCCGTTGGTGATGAACGTCTTCGAGCCGTTGACGATGTAGCGGTCGCCGTCGCGGATGGCCGTCGTCGACATGGAGGCGAGGTCGGAACCGATGCCGGGCTCCGTCATGGCCACCGCCGTGATCAACTCACCCGCGGCGATGCCGGGCAGCCAGCGCTGCTTCTGCTCCTCGTTGGCCAGCGAGGTGAAGTAGGGCAGGCAGATGTCGTTGTGCAGCGTGATGCCGAGCCCGGTGGCGTTGGCGCCGACCTCCTGGAACACCTCGGCGATGGCCAGGTTGTAGCGGAAGTCCTCCACTCCCCCGCCGCCGTAGGCCTCCGGGACGGCCATCCCCAGGAAGCCGTGGCTCCCCGCCTTGTGGAACAGGTCCCGGTCCACGATGCCCGCCTTCTCCCACCCCAGGTGGAACGGCAGGACTTCCTTGTCGACGAACTGCCGGAAGCTGTCCTTGAACAGTTCGTGGTCCGATTCGAAGAGCGTGCGCTGCATTACGACCGGTCCCTCATCGTGGCGTTGCGGCGGGCCTGGGCCAGCATCTTGCGCATGGCCGCGTCGACCTCGCCCGGGTCGGTCACCGGCAGCTCCTCGGGGAGGTTGAGGTCCTCCGTCAGGCGGGTCAGGGCCCCGGGGGCGATGGCGTTGACCGTGACCCCGTAGCGGGCCAGTTCCCGGGCCGCGATGATCGTGAACCCGGCGATGCCGGCCTTGGCCGCCCCGTAGTTCGTCTGCCCGGGGTTGCCGTAGATGCCCGACACGGAGGTGGTGTTGATGATCCGGGCGTCGTTGCCCTCACCCGCCTTGTGCCGCTCCTTCCAGTAGGCGGCGGCGTGGCGGGACGGGGCGAAGGTGCCCTTCAGGTGCACCTTGATGACCGAGTCCCACTCCTCCTCGGTCATGTTGGCGAGCATCCGGTCCCGCAGGATCCCGGCGTTGTTGACGAGCACGTCGAGCCGGCCGAAGACGGTGATCGCCTGGTTGACCAGCCGCTCGGCGCCGGCCCAGTCGGACACGTCGTCGGTGTTGGCCACGGCCACACCTCCGGCGGCGACGATCTCGTCGACCACCGCCTGGGCGGGGCCGGCGTCGGTGCCGGTGCCGTCCCGGGAACCGCCGAGGTCGTTCACGACCACGCTGGCACCCTCCCGGGCCAGGGCGAGCGAGTACTCCCGCCCGAGACCCCGGCCGCCGCCGGTGACGATGCACACCCGTCCGTCACACATCCCTGCCATCTAGCGATCTCCTCTGGTGTTCCGGGTGAGCTCGTCAAGGAAGCTCGACACGGTTTCCACGGCCACCGCCCGGGCGCCTTGCCGCTATCCCCCTCGCCAAGGGTGGCGGCGAACTCCTGGCGCGTCAGGCGGTGGTACGGCACATAGGCGCCGTAGGCGATGAGCCCGGCCATGTGCGTCCTCCTGGGGGCTCCCGGCCCGCCATCCGGGTCCGGTGCAGTGCGAGTCGGCCAAGCATAGTTGCATGCGCTAAGTGTCTCGGAAGGCGGGGCGGGGGGCGGGCCAGGGCTAGCGTCTCATCGGATGCCTGAGAACCAGACCGACCGACTCCCGGGCGAAGGCCTGCGGGAACGCCACCGGCGACGCACCGCCGCCCTGCTGGAGGAGGCCGCGCTCCGGCTCTTCGCCGAGCGGGGCGTCGACAACGTGACGGTCGAGGAGATCGCCGCCGAGGCGGACGTCTCCCGGCGCACGTTCTTCCGCTACTTCGCCTCCAAGGAGGACGTGCTCCTCTCCGACCACGAGGACCGCCTCGCGGACCTGCGGGCCGCCCTCGGCGCGCGGCCGCCCGACGAGCCGGCCCTCACCGCCCTCCGCCAGGCGTTCCTGTCGATGGCCGGCCGCTACGAGGACGAGCGCGAGTTGCTCCTGCGCCGGTTCCAGGTGGTCATGAACACCCCGTCCCTCCAGGCCCGCAGCCTCGGTCATCAGCGCCTGTGGGAGCAGGCCGTCACCGAGATGGTGGCCCGCCGGATGGACGTCGACCCCGTGACCGACCTCCGTCCCGGCGTGGTCGCCGTCACCACTCTGGCCGCCCTCCGGGTGGCCATCGGCTCCTGGCTCGCCCAGGGCGGCGAGCCGCACCTGCCCACCCTGGTGGCCGAGTCGCTCGACCTGCTCGACGGGGGGCTTCAGAAAGCCACCGGCCGGGCGGACCGGGCGCGCAACCGCTAGACATCCCGCGTTCATCCGCCTTCAGCGGAGCGACAGGAAAGGGATGCTTCGGCGCCGAATCAGTCGCCATGTCCCGGTTCCGGCGGTTGACGCTTGCTGTCCTGTTCTGTGCCGTGGCCGGCACCATCGTCCCCATGCCCGCCTCGCAGGCTGATCCAGGCTCGGTCACGGCCGCGGCCGCGGCCCAGCCCGGGTACTGGATGGTCGCCGCCGACGGCGGCATCTTCGGTTTCGGCGACGCTCCGTTCTACGGCTCGACCGGCGCGATCCGCCTGAACTCACCGATCGTCTCCATGACCGCCACCCCCACCGGCGGGGGCTACTGGATGGTCGCCGCCGACGGCGGCATCTTCGGCTTCGGCGACGCCACCTTCTACGGCTCCATGGGTGCCACCAAGCTCAACTCCCGCATCGTCTCCATGACCGCCACCCCCACCGGCGGGGGCTACTGGATGGTCGCCGCCGACGGCGGCATCTTCGGTTTCGGCGACGCCACCTTCTACGGCTCCATGGGTGCCACCAAGCTCAACTCCCCGATCGTGGTCATGGCACCCACCCCCACTGGAAGGGGCTACTGGATGGTCGCCGCCGACGGCGGCGTCTTCGGTTTCGGCGACGCCACCTTCTACGGCTCCATGGGTGCCACCAAGCTCAACTCCCCGATCGTGGTCATGACACCCACCCCCACTGGAAGGGGCTACTGGATGGTGGCCGCCGACGGCGGCGTCTTCGGTTTCGGCGACGCCGCTTTCCTCGGCTCCACCGGGGGCATCAAGCTCAACTCACCGATCGTCGCCATGGCGCCGACAGCGCTGGGCAAGGGCTACTGGATGGTGGCGGCCGACGGCGGCGTCTTCGGTTTCGGCGACGCCGCTTTCCTCGGTTCGATGGGGGCGACGAAGCTCAACTCGCCGATCGTCCGGCTGGTGGCCGCGCCCGCGCCCAGAGTCACCCGTCCCGGTGACGGGCTCCAGGCCAACCTGCTGCCGCAATCCCCGCCCTCCACCGACCCCACACCGACCACCACTGGGCCGCCGGTCGTGACGCCGCCGCCGGCCGCCCCGTCCGGCAGCTACCAGGCGCTCCAGGTGCAGGACCCCGCGCTGCGCACCACCGCCCCGAGCTGCGCCCCGGGAACCTCGGTGGGCCAGGCGCTGGCCGCCGTGCCGAACGACGGCGGTGAGAACTCCGGCCTGGCCTTCTCGTCCCGCTATCCCGGCATCGGCTGGTTCATCCGGGACTCGGGGCACGGACCCAGCCTGTACGCCATGCGCTTCGACGGCGCCATGCCGGTGGGCATCACGGAGTTCCCGGTGCCGGGGGCGACCAACTTCGACTGGGAGGACCTCACCTACTCCACCGGGCCCGACGGGGTCGGGCGCCTGTGGGTGGTGGAGAGCGGCCAGGGCGGGAAGCCCCGCCACATCTACGAGATCGCCGAGCCCAACCCGGACACCGACAGTTCGGCGCGCATGATCGGCCAGTACCCGTGGGCGTATCCCGACCGCAAGGGCGGCAACACCGAGACCTCCTTCTGGTACAAGGGCAAGCTGGTCGTGGTGGCCAAGAAGAACCCCGGGTACGTCTACATCTTCGACCAGCCGTTCACGCCGGGGGCGGTGAACGTCCCCCGATTCGTCGGGAAGCTGCTCCAGAGCGACCACATCTCCGTCGCCCGCATCGCCGCCGACGGTCAGACGCTGATCTCCGCCCGCCACGACTCGATCTTCATCTACCGCAGCGCCGACGGCTCCGGGTCGCTGGAGAGCTTCCTCGAGCGGGTGCCGGTCTGCTCCCTGATCTCCTTCCCCCTCGACAACGTCGAGAGCGGAGATTTCCTGCCCGACGGCCGGATCGTCTTCACGTCGGAGTCGAAGAACAGCTATCTGGTGACCCTCGGGGCCCCGTAGTTCCCTAGAGTTCCCGGGGTGGAGCCCTTCCCGGTATCGGTCGAGCGGGTCATCCGGGCGCTCTTGCCCGGCGAGGTGTCGACCTATGGCGAGGTGGCCCGGGAGGCGGGCTACCCGGGGGCGGCCCGGGCCGTCGGCCGGCTCCTCTCCGAAGGCGGAGACCTGCCGTGGTGGCGGGTGGTGCGATCCGACGGGCGGCTGGTCCCCGGGCATGAGGCCGAGCACACCCGACGCCTGCAGGCCGAAGGCGCCGAAGTCGACACCGAGCGGGGCCGGGTCCGGTGGCCCTCCACCGCCGGGGAACTTCCCTCCAGACCGGCCCGTCCAAGGGGCATGCGCACGACGAAACTGACGGGCCTCCTTGCCGTTCTGGTCTGCCTCGGCGCCTCGGCCTCGGCCTGTGGCGACAGTCAGGGCGACGCGCGGTCTGAGGGCCAGGGCACCGTGGACCCATGGGGCCGGACGTTCCTCTCCGTGTCGGTCACCGAGGCGGGCCAGGACCGGCCGCTGGCGGAGGGCACCCGGATCCGGCTCGACTTCCGCGACGACGGCCGGACGCTGGGCGCCCAGGCCGGCTGCAATTCCATGGGCGGCGAGGCGAGCATCGACGAGGGCGACCGGTTGGTGGTGGCCGACATGTCCACCACCGAGATGGGCTGCGATCCGCCCCGCCACGACCAGGACCGCTGGCTGGCCGGGTTCCTCACCGCCGGGCCGACCCTCCGCCTTACTAGCGACGACCTGACGCTCACCGGAGAGGACAGCGAGATCCGCCTGCTCGACCGGGAGGCGGTCGACCCCGACCGGCCCCTGGCCGGCACCCGCTGGGTGGTGGACACGATCGTCGACGGCGAATCGGCCTCATCGGTCCCAACGGGGGCGGAGGCCCATCTGGTCATCGCCTCCGACGGCCGCTTCACCGGGTCGACCGGCTGCAACGCGATGTCGGGCACCACCACCCTCGGCCCGGACGACACGATCAACTTCTCCGACGTGATGGCCACCACTCAAGGCTGCAAGGGCGACCGGGCCCGGCTCGAGCAGGCCGTCTCGGCCGTCCTCGACGGCGAGATCGCCTTCGACATCGAAGCGGACGTGCTCCGCCTCGACCATCCGGACGGTCGGGGCCTGGGACTGCGAGCCACCCCCAACCGTTAGGGTCTTTGGCCTTATGGCCCCTCAATTCATCTTCACCATGCGCGACCTGCGCCGGTTCCATCCGCCCGACCGCGAGGTACTGCGCGGCATCAACATCTCGATGTTCCCCGGCGCCAAGATCGGCGTCCTCGGGTCCAACGGCGCCGGCAAGAGCTCGCTGCTGCGGATCATGGCCGGCCAGGACGACGAATACACCGGCGAGGCCCGGCTCACCCCCGGCTACACCGTCGGGTTCCTGCCCCAGGAGCCGGTCCTCGACCCGACCAAGGACGTCATGGGCAACGTGGCCGAGGGGGTCGGCGAGGCCAAGGCCCTGCTCGACCGCTACAACGAGGTCTGCGAGGCGATGGGCGATCCCGACGCCGACTTCGACAAGCTCATGGCCGAGCAGGCCGACCTGACCGACCAGATCGAGGCGGCCGGCGCCTGGGATCTGGAGCGCACGCTCGACATCGCCATGGACGCCCTGCGGTGCCCGCCCGGCGACGCCGAAGTCAGCACCCTCTCCGGTGGCGAGCGGCGGCGGGTGGCCCTGTGCCGCCTCCTGCTGCGCAAGCCCGACCTGCTCCTGGTCGACGAACCCACCAACCACCTCGACGCCGAGTCGGTGGCCTGGCTGGAGCGGGCGCTGCAGGACTACCAGGGCACCGTGGTGGCCGTCACCCACGACCGGTACTTCCTCGACAACGTGGCCGGCTGGATCCTCGAACTCGACCGGGGCTACGGCATCCCCTGGGAAGGCAACTATTCCTCCTGGCTCGACCAGAAGCAGCAACGCCTCGCCCTCGAGGAGAAGTCCGACGCCCGCCGCCAGCAGACCCTGGCCCGGGAGCTGGAATGGATCCGCATGTCGCCCCGGGCCCGCCAGGCCAAGGGCAAGGCCCGCCTGACCAGCTACGAGCAGCTCCTGGCCGAAGCCCAAGGCGCCCCCGACCGGGCCGACCGGCTGGAGATCTCCATCCCGCCCGGTCCCCGGCTGGGCGACGTGGTGGTGGAGGCCGACAACCTGACCAAGGGCTACGGCGACCGCCTCCTCATCGACAACCTGACGTTCTCGCTGCCCCGGGGGGGCATCGTCGGTGTCATCGGGCCCAACGGGGCGGGCAAAACCACCCTGTTCCGGATGATCACCGGCGCCGAGAAACCCGACTCCGGCGATCTCCGGGTCGGGCCCACGGTGCAGCTCGCCTACGTCGACCAGAGCCGCGACACCCTCGATCCCGACAAGACGGTCTACGAGGAGATCACCGGCGGCGTCGACAACCTGAAGGTCGGTGGCCGGGAGATCCACGGCCGGGCCTACGCCGGGTCGTTCAACTTCAAGGGCACCGACCAGCAGAAGAAGGTCGGCGACCTCTCCGGCGGCGAGCGGAACCGGCTCCACCTGGCCAAGGTGCTCCGCTCCGGCGGCAACGTCCTCCTTC
>CAZCVW010000166.1:0-7280 GCA_964502185.1 uncultured Burkholderiales bacterium | reverse complement strand
ACTGCGATGATGGCGGCCGAGGCCGCGGCGGCCGCCGGCCCGAGGAGCGAATCGTGACCGTCGTCGCCCCCCCGGGACCGCCGCCCGAACCGGCCGCGCCTCCGCCGGAGCCGGCGCTGACCCCGGAGGAACGGGCGCACCCGTTCAGCCTGAAGTCCTTCGCCAAGAACTGGGGCGACCTCCGCCACACGCCCTACGGGATCCGCCCGGTCGGCCTGTTCGCCGTCCTCGGCGTCGTCGGCAGCCTCGTCGGGCCCGCCTTCGCCTACGCCGGCCCCGACATCCTCCAGGACCTCGAACTTCGGATCAGCGACATCCAGGGCGTGTCGGCCGTCATCGGCTTCTTCCTCACCTTCGCCGCCATCGGCATCGGGTGGTACGCCGACCGCCACGACCGCCTGCCCCTCTACGGCATCGGGACGATCATCTCGGGACTGTGCGGCATGGTCACGGCCGGCGCCACCAGCATGATCACCCTCGGTGCGCCCCGGGTGGCCGGTGGCGTCGCCTCCGAGGCGGCCTCCGTCCCCAGCTTCTCGCTGACGGCCGACTACTACCCGCCCGAGAGTCGGGGCAAGGTCTTCGCCATCGTCGGTCTCGTGGCCACGGCGGTGTCGCTGCCGCTCGGCCTGGTGGCCGCCGTCATGATCGACAAGATCGGCTGGCGCACGACCTTCGTCATCGGCGGCGGGCTCACCGCCGCCTCCGGCGTGCTGATCATGATCGTGCTGCGGGAGCCGGTGCGGGGCTACATGGAGCGCCGGGCCATGGGGGCCTCGGAAGAGGTGTCCCTCCAGGAGAGCGAGCCGCAGTCGTTCGGCGAGGCCTGGCGGACGGTCTGGGCGGTCCGCACCCTGCGCCGCACCTTCATCGCCAGCGCCATCGCCAGCCCCGGGGGGCTCATCTTCGGGCAGCTGGCCCAGTTCCTCTTCGTCGACGAGTACGGCCTGCGGAACGCCACCGAGCGGTTCTGGGCCTTCGCCCCGGCCGGCTTCGTGGCCGGCCTGACCGGTGCCTTCGTCGGCGGCGCGCTGATCGACCGTCTCACCGCCCTCAACCCCAGCCGGGTGCTCGTCGCCGTCGGGATCTTCGGGCTCATCAGCACCGTCGGCCTGATCGGCATCGCCACCATCCCGCCGCTGTGGATGATCGTCGCCTTCACGGCCATCACCACCTTCGGCGGCAGCCTCATCGGCCCCGCCGTCGGGGCCATCCAGTCGCAGATCATCCCGCCCGCGGTGCGGACCCAGGGCCTCCAGATGCTGGGCCTGGCCGGCATCCCGGCGCTGGTCTTCTTCACGCCCGTCTCCATCGGCCTGCGCCTCGAGTACGGCTACGGCGGGGCGATCATGTTCTGCGTGCCCTTCGCCATCGCCGGGGCCATCGTCAACCTGTCGGCCGCCTCGTTCTTCGAGTTCGACCGGCGCAACGCCATGGCCGCGGCCATGGCCGACCACGAGTGGCGGACGGCCAAGAAGTCGGGTCAGGCCAAGTTGCTCGTGTGCCGGGACGTCGACGTGTCCTACGACGGCGTGCAGGTGCTCTTCGGCGTCGACTTCGACGTCGACGAGGGCGAGATCATCGCCCTGCTCGGCACCAACGGAGCCGGGAAGTCGACGCTGCTGCGGGCCATCAGCGGGACGCAGGAGTCCTCCGCCGGGGCCATCGTCTTCGACGGGCGGGACATCACCCACATGCCGCCCCACGAGACCGCCGGCCGGGGCGTCATCCACATGCCCGGCGGGCGGGGCATCTTCCCGGGGCTCAGCGTCCGGGAGAACCTGCTGCTCGGCAACTGGATGAACCAGGACGATGAGGACGTCGTCAAGGCCCGCCTGGCCGAGGTCTTCGAGATCTTCCCGATCCTGGCCGAGCGGGTCGGCGAGCTGGCCGGGTCGCTGTCCGGTGGCGAGCAGCAGATGCTGTCGCTGGCCCAGGCGTTCCTGGCCCGGCCCCGCCTGCTCATGATCGACGAGCTGTCGCTCGGCCTGTCCCCGGCGGTGGTCGGCCAGCTCATCGACGTCGTCCGCCGGATCCACGCTCAGGGCACGACCATCATCGTGGTCGAGCAGTCGGTCAACGTGGCGCTGTCCATCGCCGAGCGGGCCATCTTCATGGAGAAGGGCGAGGTCAAGTTCTTCGGGAACACCGCCGACCTCCTGTCCCGCCCGGACATCCTCCGGGCCGTTTACGTGAAGGGCACCGGCGGCGCCCTCACGTCCGGATCTGCGACGTCTCCATCTGGCTCGGCGCTGCGGTCCGAGCGGGACCGGCGGGCGCTGGCGCTGGGCGAGGCCCGCGAGGTGCTCAAGGTCGAGGGCCTGACCAAGCGCTTCGGCGGGATCACGGCGGTGGACGACGTGAGCTTCTCGCTGCGGGAGGGCGAGGTGCTCGGCATCATCGGGCCCAACGGGTCGGGCAAGACGACCACCTTCGACCTGATCAGCGGATTCCAGATCCCCGACGCGGGCACCGTGTACTACCAGGGCCTGGATATCACCAACCTGCCGGCGGAGGAGCGGGCCCGGCGCAAGCTGGTCCGCCGCTTCCAGGACGCCCGGCTCTTCCCTTCGCTGACGGTGTTCGAGACGCTGCTCGTCGCCCTCGACCAGAAGATGGAGGTGCGCAACGCCCTGCTCTCGGCGGTGTCGATGCCGCAGGCCCGCAAGGCCGAGAAGCGGGTCCGGCTGCGGGCCGAGCGCCTCATCGAGCTGCTCGAGCTCGGTGCCTACCGCGACAAGTTCGTGAAGGAGCTCTCCACCGGCCTGCGCCGCATCGTCGACCTGGCCTGCGTGCTGGCCACCGAGCCCCAGGTGTTGCTGCTCGACGAGCCGTCGTCGGGTATCGCCCAGGCGGAAGCGGAAGGATTGGCCCCCTTGCTCCGCCGGGTGAGGTTCGAAACGGGCTGCTCGATCCTTATCATCGAACACGACATGCCGCTCATCTCCGCCGTCTCCGATGAGCTGATCGCGCTGGAGCAGGGCCAGTTCGTGGTCCGGGGCACCCCGGCCGAGGTTCTGGAGAACGAGCGGGTGGTGCAGGCCTACTTGGGGACCTCGGAAGAGGCCGTGAAACGTTCCGGGCCCGGGGTACGGGGTGTCCCCGAAGGAGGAGTTGAATGAAACGGTTCCTGTCCCTCAGCCTGGCCGTGGCCGCCATCTTCGGTGTGGCCGCCTGCGGCGACGACAACAAGGTCGGTGACAAGGCCCTCCTCGACTTCGAGGAGCAGGCCGGCCAGCGCCTCGGGGAGGCGACGACCACGACCACGGCGCTCGACGAGGCGACCACCACGGACACCACCCCGGCCGCGTCCACCGCCACCACCCGGGCCGGCGGTCAGACGGGGGCCACGACCAAGCCGACGGCCACGACCAGGCCGACGGCGGCCACGGCGACGACGGCCACCACCGCCCCGACCGCGGCGGCGCCCGCCTTCAACCTCGAGATCTTCATCAACGGCGACGGCTCCTCCGATCCGCCCTTCGACCCGCAGCTGGCCCGAGTGTTCGTCGGCTCGGTGGTGCGCTGGACCAACAAGGACTCGGTCCCCCGCCAGGTCGTCTTCGAGGGCGGCAAGATCGCCCCGTCGCCGTCCATCCCGCCGGGGGGCACGTTCGACTACAAGGCGACGGTCGTCTCGCCCGACGGTGAGCCGTTCCGCTACGGCGACGGCGGCCGTCCGTACGTCTCGGCCTTCCTGGAGGTCCTGCCGAAGTGAGCGCCGAATCCAAGCCGGCACGGAGGGGTTCGTGGTGGATGCGGGCCGGCGAAGGGTGAGGTGCGAAGTGAAGTTGCGGGCCGCGGCCCTCGTCCTGGCCCTCGCCGGGCTGGCCGGCTGCGGGTCCGACTCGTCCGCGGAAGGCACGGCCGGCAAGAAGGTCGAGGTGCTCGGCGTCTCCTCGCTCGGCTCGGAGCTGTCCGGCCTCGCCGTCCAAAAGGAGGACGTGGCCCCCAACGTGTCCCGGGTCGACGACGCCTTCATCGACGGGCTGGGGCTCTACTCGTTGCGGTCCGACGAACTCGTGCAGGCCACGCTCCAGGTGAGCCGGTTCAACTCGGAGGCGCATCCGGAGAAGAAGGAGTTCCGCCAGGCGGTCGTCAACCAGATCGGGGCCACGAGCCCCCGTCCGTTCCGGCTGGGTAAGCGCACCGTGTACCTGACGACCGGTACGAAGCAGAGTATCGCCGTGTGGTTCTCCGGCCGGCACATGTTCGTGCTCGCCTCCCGGTCCGACTACGACGAGCCCCGGACGCTGCTGCGCAAGGCCCTGGAGTTGAAGCCGTGAAGCGGCATCCGAAACGGCCCCAGAAATGGCGCAGCGTTCTGGCCGTCGCCTGCGCCCTGGCCGCGCTCGGCGGCTCCGCCTGCTCCAAGGAGTCGAGCGACACCGAGAAGCGCCTGCGGGCCGCGCTCGACCGCACCGAGCGCCTGGCTCACCGCTTCTCCTACACGGAGACTTTCAAGCAGGAGAAGGCCACCAGGGAGACCCTCGTCCAGGGCCTGGTGGAGGACGACTTCCGCTACAAGGCCCGCCTCAGCGTGGGCCCCGCGCCGGTGCTGGACGAAGCCGTGAGCGACGACGCCCTGGCCGTGCGGTTCTTGGAACCGGCGCTCCTCAAGGATTTCGCCCGCCGCCC
This sequence comes from uncultured Burkholderiales bacterium, assembly GCA_964502185.1. GTDB lineage: Bacteria > Actinomycetota > Acidimicrobiia > IMCC26256 > BP-133 > CAZCVW01. Next base: position 2,642 of record CAZCVW010000166.1, on the reverse strand, counting down.
CGACAAGAAGAACCGGGGCGGCACCGGCCTGGGCGCGGACGTGCCTTACACTGCGGCGATACCCGCCGCCCCGACGCCCGTGGCCGCCGACGACGCCGGTCCCGACCCCGTCGAGGCGCTGCGCAGCCGCCGCTGGGTCCTCGACAAGGCCGGCGCCCCCGCCTCCTTCGGCGGTCCGGAGACCGAGCGGAGCCTGGGCCGAGACCCGATCCTCGACGCCCTCGACGTGTTCTCCTACGTCGAACGGGCCATCGACGAGGCGGTCCGGATCGTCGAGTTCAACGAGGAGTCGCTCGAGTACCGCAAGTCGGAGGACCCGTTCCCCCGGCCCAAGAAGGACTCCGGCGTGATCCGCTACGACTTCATCCGTCCCGGCCTGCCGAAGGCGTCGGACCGGGCGCCCGGCGGGAACCAGATCACCCCGGACACCCGCCACTTCCGCAAGATGTCCGTGTACGTGAAGGGCGGCCGGGTCGTCCAGATCCTGGAGGACGTCGACGTCGAGAGCCGGCTGAAGGACCTCTCCAAGGTCTACGACACCAACTTCCCCAAGGGCCTTCCCGACTCGCAGGTGGCGGCCATCGCCATCGACGTTCTCAACGTCATCCGCACCGGCCAGGGCGACGACCCGATCCGCCTCCGGACCATGGCCTACAAGGCCAAGGACCTCGGCGACGACGTGAAGGTCGACATGCCCACCGAGGTGGTCGAGACGAGCCTGGCCGTGCTTCAGAACCGGGGGAAGGCGGCGGATCAGGCGGCCGGCGCCGCGCTGGCCGCCGGGATCATCGGGCCGCCGGCGGCGGACCCGGCCGCTCCGGCGGCACCCGCCCCGTCCGGCTGAGTTGCCTTCCTCGAGTTGGCGGCCGGTGCTCGGAGCGGTCTTGGTGCTGATGGTCGCCTTCGCCGGCTGCAGCCGGGGTGGCGCCGACGACCGGCTCGTGCTCGACGGCAGCCCCCGCCACCCGGACGCCGAGGGCGTCGTGGAGAAGATCAGCGTCGAGGAGATCACCCTGGACGGCGACCGGACGTACCCGGTCAGCGACGAACTGCAGAGCTTCTCCACCTACGACCTCGCCGCCAGCCCGATGCTCGGCCGCCGCGGCCAGTACGTGCAGCTCGGCCTCGACGGCGACGAGGCCCAGTGGATGGCCGGGATCGGCGTGGTCATCCGCGCCCCGGGCGTGTCACCCGTCGTGCTCTACAACGGCCACCTGCTCCGCATCGCAAACGGCGAGGCGATCTTCCGCGACGGCACCGTGCTGAAGCTGGCGGCCGGGGTCCGTAGCCCGGTGCCCGACGGGCCGGTGCGGGCCGAGATCGACCCCCGGACTCGCACCGTCCGGGCGCTCCAGAACCAGTGACAGAAGACCTCGACGCCGTCGTCGACCAGCTGCGGGTGGAGTGGGGCCTCGATTACGGCCGGATCCGCTCCCTCCTGGCCCTCCTGGCCTCCGGCCGGCCCTGGAGCGTCACCGGGCTGGTGGAAGAGACCGGTCTGCCCCGGCGCAACGTGGAGGCGACGCTGCGGTCCCTGGAGCCGTGGCTCCCCGACGGGGCGGCCCAGCTGGCGAAGGCGATCGAAGCAGACGTCAAGGTCCCTGCTGACCCGGCCGCGCTCATCGCCCGGATGACGGAGCTCGCCGCCGGCCTGCCGCCGTCGCTCTGGCGCCTCGACCACGTCCCGGCGACGCCCGAGACGATGGTGGCCCGGGCTCTGTACCTGGCGACGACCTACGAACTGGCCGGCGCCTCGGTGCTCTGCCTCGGCGACCACGACCTCACGTCGCTGGCCGTGGGGGCTCTGTCCCCGACTCTGTCCCCACCTGTCGATGTCGCCGTCGTCGACATCGACGATCTGCTCCTCGACCACATCCGCACCCAGGCCCGGGCGGCCGGCACGCCGGTGACGACCGCGGCCGCCGACCTCCGCCTCGGGCTGCCGGCCACGCTGGCCGGGACCGCCGATCTCGTCTTCACCGACCCGCCCTACACGGCCGAGGGCATCCGCCTGTTCCTGACCCGGGCCGTCGAAGCCCTGCGGCCGGGCGATCACGCCCGGATCGCCTTCTGCTACGGGACGGGGGAGCGGCACCTCTCCCGGGCCGTCGAGATCCAGACGATCATCTCCGACCTGCGCCTGGCCATCGAAGCGGTCCTGCCCGGCTTCAACCGCTACCGGGGGGCGGAGGCGATCGGCAGCCGTTCGAACCTCTACGTGTGCCGCCCGACGCCCAAGACGTGGACCCGGCGCCGGCCGCCGCCGGTTGATCCGCGGATCTACACCCGCGGCCCGGGTGCGGTCGAGTCGGGGCCGGTCGAGTCAGGGCCGGCACCGTTGCCCGCCGCCACCGTGGACGTCCCGACCTTCGCGGCCAGGACGGTCGCCTGGGCCACCGGCACCAAACCGACCCCGGCGCCCTTCGGGCCCGACGTCACCCTCGACCTCGGGTCCCACTTCGGCGCTTCACTCACCCGCCTGCTGCTCATGAGCGGCATCGACCGGGCGACGTTCATCGTCCCCGGCCCGGCGCTGGCGTCGTCCGGTTGGCTGGACACCGCCGACCCCGACGGTGTCGACCCCGACGGTGTCGACCCCGTCTGGCGGCTCCTGACCAGCGCCTACGACGTCGTGGTGGAGC
>CAZCVW010000165.1:0-7303 GCA_964502185.1 uncultured Burkholderiales bacterium | reverse complement strand
GAACATGGCGATGAACCCGAGCGAGAACAGCATCGGCGTCTTCAGCCGGAGGTCGCCGCCCCAGGTGGTGGCCAGCCAGTTGAAGATCTTCACCCCGGTGGGCACGGCGATCAACATCGTCGAGGCGGCGAAGGCGGAGTTGGCCACCGGCCCGAGGCCCACGGCGAACATGTGGTGGGCCCACACGCCCCAGCCCATGAAGCCGATGGCGATCCCCGAGAAGACCACCACGGCGTAACCGAAGAGCGGTTTTCGGGAGAAGACGGGCAGAACCTCGGAGACGATGCCCATGGCCGGCAGGACGAGGATGTAGACCTCGGGGTGGCCGAAGAGCCAGAACAGGTGCTGCCACAACACCGGGTCGCCACCCATGTTGGCGTTGAAGAAGTTCGCCCCGAAGTTGCGGTCGAAGTACAGCTCGAACAGCGCCACCGTGATGATCGGGATGGCGAAGAGCAGCAGGAAGCTGACCACCAGGTTCATCCACGCGAAGACGGGCATGCGCATGAGCGTCATACCCGGCGCCCGGAGGTTGATGGTGGTGACGATGAAGTTGGTCGCCGCCGTCAGCGACGCGACACCGGTGATGATCAGTCCGATCAACCAGAAGTCGATGCCGTTCCCGGGCGAAAAGGTGGAGTTCGTCTGGGGCGAGTAGCCGAACCAGCCGCCGTTCGGCGCGCCCCCCAGCAGGAAGCTGGAGTACAGGAACAGCCCGCCGGACAGGAAGGCCCAGTAGCCGAAGGCGTTGAGCCGGGGGAAGGCGACGTCCCGGGCGCCGATGAGGAGGGGCACGAAGTAGTTACCGAAGGCGGCCGCCAGCGGCATGATCACGAGGAAGACCATGGTCGTCCCGTGCATGGTGAAGAGCTGGTTGTACTCCTCGGCCGTCAGCAGGTCGCCGTTGGGGGTGGCCAGCTGGGCGCGGATGAGCAGCGCCTCGACGCCACCGACGATGAAGAACAGGAAGGCGGTGACCCCGTAGAGGATCCCGATCTTCTTGTGGTCGACGGTGGAGACCCAGCCCCAGAATCCCTTGTCCGTCTTCGGCCGGGCGAAGGCCCGGCCCCGAGTGGGAATGGGAGTGGGAGTGGGAGTGTGCGCAACAGTCGTCACTTGAGCGTCTCCAGGTAAGCGACCACTTTGTCGACCTCATCTCCGGTGAGGCCCACCGCCGAGCCGGGACCCAACTTCGGCATGCCGGTTCCCTTTTCGGGGCGCATGGGTTTCATACCCGGTGCGTCCGCCACCCACTTGGTGAGGTTCTCCGCGGTGTTGTCGAAGATATAGCCCGCGAACTTCTTGCGGTCCTTCAGGTGGGTCAGGTTCGGACCCACCCGGGCGACGGCGCCCTCCACGCCACCGAGGGTGTGGCAGGCGACGCAGGTGCCCTTGCCCTTGAAGATCTCGAGGCCGGCCCGGGCGTCCGCCGAGCTTGGCGTCGCCGCCGGCTTCTTCTGATCGGCGGTCCAACGGTCGAACTCGGCCGGCTCTTTGGCCACCACGGCCAGGCGCATGTTGGCGTGGCTCAGGTTGCAGTACTCGGCGCACTGGCCGAGGAACCGGCCCGGCTCGGGGGACTCGATGGTGAGCTTGTTGTCCCGCCCGGGCACGACGTCGATTTTCCCGGCCAGCTTCGGGACCCAGAAGCTGTGTATGACGCCCTGGGCGAACTCCTGGTCGGGACCGGGCGGCAGACCAGGCTCGATCGAGTGCAGCGTCAGCCGCACCGGCCGGTTGGTGGGGATGACGAGCTCGTGGGCAGCGAGCACACCCGATTCCTTGTACTTGTACTCCCACCACCAGAGGTGGCCGTAGACCTCGACCTCGAGGGCGTTCTTGGGCTCGCGGGACAGGTCGAAGATCGTGCCGATGGTGGGTACAGCCACCACGAGGAGGACGGCGGCGGGCAGCACCGTCCAGCCGATCTCCAGCTTCGTGTTGCCGTGCACCTGCACCGGCTCGGGCCGACCGGGGCGGTGCCGGTGGCGGATCACCGTGGCGATCACGAGGCCCTGTACCAGGACGAAGACCGGGATGACGGCGAAGTAGAAGATCGGCTTGAAGAGGTTGTCCTGCTTCTCGGCGATGGGACCAGCCGGCGACAGCGCATCCTGGGGAGCGTTCTTGGCGCAGCCGGTCAGCGCCAGCCCCATGAGGAGCAGCGCACCGAGGCACAGGGCCCAGCGCCTGGCGTTCCCGGGTCGTCGCACCATGCAGGTCATCCTCCTCGAAGAGGCCGGCCCCTCCTTGTAAGTCGCGGGCACTCTACCCAACCGGCGGGCCCTGTCCGGGATCAGACCGCCGCGATTGTGCCTGAATTCACGAGTGGTCCGTCTAATAGCCGAGACGGTCGAGCCGGTCGGCGCGGCGCTGCCAGTCCTTGTCCACCTTGACGTGGGTTTCGAGGTGGACGCGGGCGCCCAGCAGGGCTTCCAATTCCTGCCGGGCCGCCGTCCCCGCCGCCTTCAGGGCCTGACCGCCCTTCCCGATCACGATGCCCTTCTGCGAATCCCGCTCGACGAGGATCACGGCCCGGATCGTGAGCAGCGGCCCGCGCTCGGGGTCGTCCGGTCCCTCTTCGATGTCCTCCACGGTGACCGCCAGGGAATGGGGCAGCTCCTCGCGGGCGGTGGCCAGCAGCTTCTCCCGCAACAGCTCGGCGGCCAGGAACGTGTCCGGCTGGTCGGAGACGAGGTCGTCCGGGTAGTAGCGGGGCCCCTCGGGCAGCCGCCTCGAGATCTCCTCGAGCAGGGCGTCCTTCCCCTCCCCCGTCTGGGCGGAGAGCGGGACGTAGGCGGCGAATTCGCCGAGCTCGCCGGCCCCGATGAGCTGCCCGGCGATCTGGTCGGGGCGGGCCAGGTCGACCTTGTTCACCACCAGGATGACCGGCGTCCCCGTCCGGGCCAGGGCGGCGGCGATGAACCGGTCTCCTGCGCCGATCGGCTTGTCCGCTTCGATGAGGAAGCAGGCGACGTCGACGGCGGAGAGCGTCTCGAGGGACCGCGCGTTGCAGCGCTGGCCCAACAGGGTCTGCGGCTTGTGGATGCCCGGCGTGTCGATGAACACGACCTGCGACCCGGGCCGGCCGAGCACACCGCGGACCTGGTTGCGGGTCGTCTGCGGACGGTCGGAGACGATCGAGACCTTCTGCCCGACGAGCTGGTTGAGCAGCGTCGACTTCCCCGTATTGGGCCGCCCGACCAGGGTCACGAACCCTGAGCGGAATGCTGTCTCCACGGGCTCCTGGGGAGTATCGCTCACGTCTCCACGGGCTCGGGTTCGGGTTCGGGCGGCTCGATGTGCACCGTGAGGATGCGCCGGCCCTGGATCCGCTCGGCCTTGAACTCGATGCCCTGGCAGGCGACGGACTCGCCCTCCACCGGCACGTGGCCCAGCAGGTTGAACATGAGCCCTCCGACCGTGTCCCACTCCGTGTCCGGGAGCTCGGCGTCGAGCAGCTCGTTGACCTCGTCGATGGACGTGCGGCCGGCCACCCGCAGCGCCCCGTCCCCGAGCTGTTCGACCCGGGGCTCCTCCACGTCGTACTCGTCGACGATCTCCCCCACGATCTCCTCGAGCAGATCTTCCAGGGTGACGAGCCCGGCCGTGCCGCCGTACTCGTCGACCACGATGGCCATGTGGAACTTGTCGGTCTGCATCTCCCGGAGAAGCTCGGCCACCCGCTTCTGTTCCGGCACGAAGACCGCCGGGCGGATCAGGCTGGCGATGGTCGTGCCCGCCCCGTTCTCCCGCAACTCGCGGACCATGTCCTTCAGGTAGACGAGGCCGGCGATGTCGTCCGCGCTCTCCCGGTAGACCGGAAGCCGGGAGAAACCGGCGCCGATGAACTTCTCGACCGCCTCGTCCACCGTGGCGTCGGCCTCGACCATCACCATGTCGGGCCGGGGCACCATCACCTCCCGCACTACGGTGTCGCCGAACTCGAAGATCGAGTGGATGAGGCGGCGCTCCTCCCGCTCGATCACCTCTTCCTGGGCGGCGACGTCGGCCATCGTCCGGATCTCCTCCTCGGAGGTGTACGGACCCTTCTTCAACCCCTTGCCCGGAAGCAGCACGTTGGCCACGACGATGAGGAGGCGGGTGATGATCCGCAGCGGCGGGAAACGGGTGACGACCCAGAGGAACCCCGACAGCCTGGTGGCGGCACGGTCGGTGTGGAGGATGGCGTAGGTCTTGGGCGCCACCTCGGCCAGCGTGAAGAACACGATCACCTCGGCGACCGTGCCGATCACCACACCGAAACCGCCAAAATGCTCCTCGACCAGGATGGCCACCAGGCTGGCCACGGCGAAGTGGCTGACCATCATGATCAGCAGAACGATGTTGAGCGTCCATTCCGGGTGCTCGAGCAGCCGGGCCAGGCGGCTGGCCCCCTTGACCCCCTCCTCCTCCAGGGTGAGGGCCCGCACCCGGCTGATCTTGGTAAAGGCTGTCTCGCCCATGGCCGTGAGGATCGACAGGGCGAAGAGCACAGCGATAGCGGCCAGGATCAACCAGTCCGCGGATCCCATCGCTATCCCCGCTCCGACTCCCGGAAGCGGACCATCAGCTCCCGCTCCCGTTTTTCCATCAATGCGGCCTCGTCGTCCTCCTCGTGGTCGAAACCCAGAAGGTGAAGGACGCCATGGACGACCAGCAGAGCCATCTCGTCCTCGAAGGACACCAGATGCTCGCGGGATTGGCGCTCGGCCAACTTGGGGCAGATGACCACGTCGCCGACGAGGATCGGTGCGTCGGACGGTTCGGCCGGCGAGCCCGGTCCCCGTCCGCCCTGGTCGGGTTGACGCCCGCTCTCCACGAGTTCGTCGTCCATGGGGAAGGCGAGCACGTCCGTGGGGCCCTCGCGACCCAGGAACCGCTCGTTGAGATCGGACATCGCCTGTTCGTCCACGAAGAGCATCGACAGCTCCGCATCCCCGCGGACGCCCTGCTCCTCCATGACCATGCGGGCCAGGCGGACCCAGCGCAGCGCGTCGATGTCTATCTCGGACTGCTCGTCGGCGACGAACACCTCCACGGGGTCCATCACCCGGCTTCGTGACGCGAGTAGGCGTCGACAATGTCGGCCACGATGCGGTGGCGGACGACGTCCTTCCCGGTCAGGTCGACGAACAAGAGACCGGGAATGCCTTCGAGGATCGGCCGCACGGCGAGGAGGCCGGACCGCCCCCGCCCGTCAGGCAGGTCGATCTGGGTGACGTCGCCGGTGACGACCGCCTTGGAACCGAACCCCAATCGGGTGAGGAACATCTTCATCTGCTCGCTGGTCGTGTTCTGGGCCTCGTCCAGAATGATGAACGAGTCGTTGAGCGTGCGGCCCCGCATGTAGGCGAGGGGTGCGACCTCGATGGTGCCGCGTTCCATGAGGCGGCCCACCGTCTCCGGGTCGAGCATGTCGTAGAGCGCGTCGTAGAGGGGCCGCAGGTACGGGTCGATCTTGGCGATCACGTCGCCGGGCAGGAACCCGAGCCGTTCGCCCGCCTCGACCGCCGGGCGGGTGAGCACGATCCGGTTGACCTCCTTGGCTTGGAGGGCCTGGATGGCCAGCGCCACGGCCAGGTAGCTCTTGCCGGTCCCGGCCGGACCGATCCCGAAGGTGATGACCTGGTCGCGGATGGCGTCGACGTAGGCCTTCTGTCCGGCCGTCTTCGGCCGCACCGTCTTCCGGCCCCGCAGGACCGCCGTGTTGAGGACGTCGGACGGCCGCTGATCGGCCTTCAGCATGTCGATGGTCCGCCCGAGGTTGTCGCGATCAAGGGTGTGGCCCTGCTCGAGGAGGAGCACCAGCTCTTCGAAGAGCCGCCCGACCCGGTCGGTCTCCTTCGCCTCGCCCGAAATGGTGATCTCGTTGCCCCGCACGTGGATGGACACGGGGAAGGCGCTCTCCACCAGCCGGAGCAGCTCGTCGCGCGGCCCGAGCAGGTTCACCATGAGGTGATTGCCCGGCACGAGGATCTTCACCTGGGTTGGGGGTGTCGACGTCAAGCTGGAGCGCGACCCTACTCGCCCGCCTGGCTCCCCTTGGGGGGCCAGCGCAGGGAGCGGCCACCGAGCACGTGGAAGTGCAGGTGGAACACGAGCTGACCGGCATCCTCGCCGACGTTGCTCACCACCCGGAAGCCGCTCTGGTCGATGCCTTCCTTCTCCGCCACCTGGTTGATGGCGCCGAAGAGATCGGCGAGAAGCTCGCCGTCGGCCGGGCCGAGGTCGGTCACGGACCCGAGGTGCTGCTTGGGCACGACGAGAACGTGGACGGGCGCCGCCGGGTTGACGTCGCGAAAGGCGTAGCTGTGCTCGGTTTCCAACACCGCAGCGGAGGGAACCGAGCCAGCCACAATTCGGCAGAACAGACAGTCTTCACCGGACTCTTCTCGGGGCTCGGGCACGAGGACGAGATTAGCGCCCGCAGACCCCTTGAACCGGCCGGGAGTTAGGCGGGCAGCGCCTGCAGGCCCATGCCGGTCAGCCGGCCAGAGAGCTCTTCCGGCGTCGTCAGCAGGAAGTAGGCGAGGGCCCGCAGGTCGTCACCGCGGACGGTGAGCACCCGGCCGTTGAAGTCCTGCCGTTCGGCCTGGATCATCGCCACGAGCCGGGACAGGGCCAGCGCCTCGGGTTCCCGGCACTCCTGGAGCCGGTTGAGATCGACGGGGAAACCCTCCGAGAGGTCCATTGCCCCGGGCTCGGTGAGGTCGACTTCGACTTCCTTCGGCAGAAGCTGCTCCGGCGGCACGCCATAGACGTGCGCCAAGCGCATGAGCCGGGGCACGGAGATGACGCGTTCGCCCCGCTCGTAGGCGCCGAGCACGGAGGCCTTGAATTCCTCGTTCGACATCGCTTCGACTTCGTGCAGCGACAAGCCCTTCTGCCGCCGGATGGAGCGAAGGCGATCGCCCACTCGTTGTGTCGAGATGGCCACCTGGTCCCTCCAACTCCCGTCGTCGTCGGCTTCCCCGCTTCCCTTCAAGGCTATCTCTCGGAGGCGAGAATGTCGACTCTTCGCGGCAATTGACCACTTTCCGGGCGCATCTGTGGCGCCTTTGGCCTCTTGAACCTCAGGAGCGACCCCAAGGGTCGTCTCTACGTCGGTGTCCATGGTCCCCTCCCCAGACGGCATCACGCCCAAAGCCTCGCCAGCCAGGGCCGCCCGCCCCCGATCACCGGCTGAAGCCACTCTACCCAGGTGTGGCCGCGACTGCCCGTAGAAGCGCAGCGGCCGCCAGGGCCGCCGTTTCGGCCCGCAGGACGTGCGGTCCGAGTCCCACCCGGGCCCAGGGCGCGA
>CAZCVW010000164.1:5736-7352 GCA_964502185.1 uncultured Burkholderiales bacterium | reverse complement strand
AACGTCGCCAGTTCGGCGGCCAGGAAGCGCAGCGGAGGGTAGTCGATCATGTTCAGCAGGTAGGTTCCGCCGGGTCGGAGGACGCGCCGGACCTCGGCGATGAACTCCCGGGTGGTGAGGTGCCAGGGGACGGACAGGGTCCCGAAGGCGTCGCCGACCACGATGTCGTAGCGGCCGGAGGGCTCGTCGGCCAGGGACGTGCGGGCGTCGCCCACCCGGATCCTCAAGCCCCCGGTCTCGTCGAGCCCGAGCTGAGAGCGGGCCAGGTCGACGATGTCGGGGTCGATCTCCAGCACCGTGCCGGTGGTGCCGGGCCGGGTGGCGGCCAGGTACCTCGGCATGGTGAACCCGCCGCCGCCGATGTGCAGGGCCCGCACCGCCTGGCCCGGCGGGGCGAACGAGTCGAGCACGGAGCCGAACCGCTTGGCGTAGGACAGTTCCAGGTGGGTGGGGTCGTCGAGGTCGACGTAGGCGTGGCGCAGGTTGTCGAGGATGAGCAGCCGGCCGCCGGCCCGGAGTCCGTCCTCCTCTACCCGGGCGCAGTAGTAGCGGGTCTCGTACTCGCAGAGCCCGGAGACGCCCGACAGCAGCGTGGTGGAGCCGGCCAGGCCGGCCAGGGCGAGGAGGCGGCCGCCGCCCAGGCCCCGGAGGCTGGCGGTGACGAACAGCCCGGCGACGAGGACGACGCCGCCGGTCACGAGGAGGATCCCCGACACGGGGAACAGGGCGAGGAGCACGAACCCGGTGAGGACGCTGCCAGCCAGCGCCCCGAGGGTGGAGACGGCCGAGAGGCGCCCCACCACCCGGCCGGTCTCCTCCAGGGTGCGCAGGCGGAGGCGGACGACGGCGGGGGGCACGGCCGAGAGGAGGGCGGCCGGCGGCCCGGCGGCCAGCGCCACCAGGATCAGGGTGGACGACTCGGCCCCGCCGGCCAGTTCGGGCCCGAGGAGCACCACCAGCGGACGGGTGAGGATGAGCGTGGCGCCGCCCAGCACCAGGAGCGGGCCGATGAAGCGGCGGGGGTCGTGGGTGTCGGCCGCCCGTCCGCCGAGGGCGGCCCCGGCCGCGATCCCGGCCAGGGCGACCCCGATGGCGGCCGTGTAGGTCTCCAGCGTGAGCCCGACGTAGGGCGCGACGAGCCGGACGACGAGGATCTCGAGGACGAGGACGGCGGCCGAGGAGAGGGCGACCAGCAGGTACGCGGCGAGGGCGGTCACCCGGTCATCTTGGTGGCTGCCGGCTCACCTGGAGCACGTCGGCGTGACCGTTGTCCCTCCGGAACTGGGCGTAACGGGGGAAGGCCGGTCGCAACGACCGGCGGGTCCTGCGTGCAGTCGACCAGCGCCGAGGGTGTCGTAGACCTCTTGCGGGCTCTGGAACATGGGCACGGACTGACCTCCTGGTGGGCGCTTACTTGGCCGGCATGCGCATCCCGGCGTCGAGCCGGATGCATTCGTTCAGGCTCCGGTCCCTTGATGGCGCACATCAGCAGGACGGGTCGGGGCCGGCCGACGAACCGGCAGCGGAGGCACCGCGTTCCCCGACGAGGAGCCAACGAGCCGGGGTGAGTTGACAGTTGACCACCGCTGAGGTGGTACTTCTGTCAAGGCAACGGC
>CAZCVW010000164.1:0-5636 GCA_964502185.1 uncultured Burkholderiales bacterium | reverse complement strand
CCGTTGCGCCGTTCGAGGGTGACGGGGACGCCGAAACACTCCGAGAGCACGTCGGCGGTGAGCGTCTCCTCCAGAGGACCGGCGGCCAGGCGGCCCCCGCCCCGAAGGAGCAGGACGTGGGTGAACCCGGGCGGGATCTCCTCGACGTGGTGGGTGACGAGCACGGTGGGGGGCGAGTCCGGATCCGAGGCCAGTTCGGAAAGGCGGGCCACCAGCGCTTCGCGCCCGCCGAGGTCGAGGCCGGCGGTGGGCTCGTCGAGGAGCAGCAGGTCGGGGTCGACCATGAGGGTCCGGGCCAGCTGGACCCGTTGCCGCTCGCCGTCGGAGGCGGTGTTCAAGGCCCGACCGGCGAGGTGGGCGCAGCCGACCCGCTCCAGCAAGGACAGGGCCCGGGCCCGGTCGGCGTCGTCGTAGGTGTGCCAGTAGGGCTCGAGGGCGGCGTACTTGGCCGTCATCACGACATCCTCGGCCAGGACGCCGGGGCGCAGTTCGCGGGTGAGCGACCCGCTGGCGAAGCCGATCCGCCGGCGCAGCTGCCGGATGTCGACCCGGCCCAGCCTGCGGCCCAGGATCTCGACCGTGCCCGACGACGGGAAGATGAAGCCACCCGCCAGCCGCAGGATCGACGTCTTGCCGGAGCCGTTGGCGCCGAGCACCACCCAGCGCTCGCCCGGCTCCACCGCCCAGTTCAGCCGGTCAAGAACAAGTGACCCTCCGCCGAAGCGGAGGGTCACGTCAGAGAATCTCAGGGCCGCCGTCACCGGCGGGAGGCTAATGGCCCAGCAGGAGGGGCAGCGAGGAGGGGGGCTACCCCTCTTCGCCGGCGGCTCCCGCCTGGTACAGCTCGCTCAGGTTGTTGCGGAGATCGAACACGTACCACATGGCGCGCTCGAGGCTCTCGTCCGCGTCGGCGCCGAGCTTCTGGTAGCGGCGCATCTCTCGCTCGTAGGCGCGACGGACCAGGTCCTGGAACCAGGGCGGGTCCACGCTCTCGGGGTGCCCTTCCATCGCCCGCTCGGGATTCGGCTGCTCTGCCATTGCGCCTCCATGTGGTCGTGAACAGGAGTTCGCCAGAACAGGCCTGTGTTCCTCGCCGAACGCACCGACAGGAAAGGGGACGAGCCGGGTCGAACCTAAGGAGCAAGCCCGTCCCCCCGGGCCCAGTGTCCTCGTGCCCCCCACCAGGACGCGGATCCTCCCTCACCGCATAGGAGTCGTCAGATGCCCAGACGGTCTCGCGTCTTCCTCGCCTTGTGCGTGGGCGTCAGCTCGCTCGCCCTCAACCCGCACACCGGCCAGGCGCAGGCGCCCAACAGCCCCCACAATCAAGTCGTATCGGCCGACCCGGTCGAGGAGACCCCGCACGTCCTCGACGGGAAGGTCACCGCCATCCTGCCGATGGGCAACCGCATCGTGGTGGGTGGGACCTTCACTCAGGTCAAGAACAAGGGTGAGAGCACCATCCTCACCCGGAAAGGCCTGTTCGTCTTCGACACGGCCACGGGCAGGGTCGCGCCGAACGCGATCGCCGACTTCGACATCGACCCGCCGCCCGCGCCGCCGGTCGACCCCAACAACCCCGACGTCGACCCGGAAGAGGCGCCGGGCAAGGCCGTCGAAGCCCTCGCTCTGGACCCGAGCGGCAACGCCTTCTTCGTGGGCGGCACCTTCGGCACCGTGGCCACGACCCCGGGGATCCCCCTCAGCGCCCGCAAGGTCGTCAAGCTGAACTTCACGTCCGGCGCCGAGCCGGCCCTCAGCGCCTCGGCGCCCTTCAACTCCAAGCTGGTCATGAATCAGGCCGTGAAGGACCTCGTCGTCACCGGCGACAAGCTGATCATCGCCGGGGCGTTCACCCGGGTGAACAGTCCGTCGACCCTGAACCGGGCCGGCCTGGCCGCGGTCAACGTCAACACGGGTGACCTGGACCCCGACCTCGACGTGGCCTTCACGGTCCCGTACAAGGGCGACGTGCCCCGGGTGGAAACGATCGCCGTCACCCCGGACGGCAAGAAGCTGGTGGCCGGGGGGAACTTCACGTTGGTCGACGGCCAGCCGCGGGTCCAGCTGGCCATGATCGACCTCGTTAACAACGAGGTGGAGGACTGGCACACGGAGCGCCTGAACTTCCGGGACCCGGTCACCGGGCTGCCGAAGTGCGCCGAGAAGTTCAAGAGCCACCCCCGCGACCTTGACGTCTCGCCCGACGGCTCCTACTTCGTCATGGTGACGACCGGTGGCTACTCCCGCGGTTCGCTCTGCGACACCGTCACCCGCTGGGAGATCTCGGCCCGCGGCTCCAACCTCGAGCCGACCTGGATCGACTACGACGGCGGTGACAGCTTCACCGGTCTCGCCGTCACCGGCTCCGCCGTCTACGTCGGCGGTCACAACCGCTGGTTCAACAACCCCAAGAACAACGGGTCCTCCGTCGACGCCACCGCCGGCCCCGGGGCCGTGGTGCGGGAAGGCATCGCCGCCCTCGACCCCGTCAGCGGCCTGCCCTTTCCCTGGAACCCGGGCCGGGAGCGGGGCGAGGGCGCCTGGGCCATCGCCGCCACCCCCGACGGGCTGTGGGTGGGGAGCGACACCGACAACATCGGTGGGCGCGTCTTCGACCCGAACGACCTGGACGCTCCCGACCTGGTGGCGTACCCGAAGGGCGAGTTCCACCAGAAGATCGCCTTCTTCCCGCTGGCCGGCGGCAGCACGGTCACGCCGTTCAACCCGCACGGCCTCCCGGCTGACCTCTACGCGCTCGGAGCCGGTGGTATCTCCAAGCGCCACTTCACGGGCAGCCAGCTGGGCGCCGCCACCGCGCTGACCAGTACGACCGATTGGAACAAGGTGCGGGGGGCGTTCTCGCTCAACGACCGCATCTACACGGGCCAGAGCGACGGCACCCTGCTCATGCGCAAGTTCGACGGCAGCCAGCCGTTCGTCGTCAACCAGTACGGACTCGGCCACGCCGACGTCGACGGCCCCGTCCACTACGGATGGGACATCGACAAGGTGTCCGGCATGTTCTACGACAAGGGCCGCCTCTACTTCACCTACGCCGGCGACAAGAAGCTGTACTACCGCTACTTCTTCGCCGGCGGGAACCCGGCCGACGACATCATCGGCGCCCAGACCTTCACCGTCTCCGGCGAGACCGACGGGATGGACTGGAGCGTGGTGAAGGGCATGACCTTCGCCGGAGGCCGCATCTACTACTCGGACGGCACGGACCTGCGCCGGGTGGACATGGCCGACGGCACGGTCGATGTGGCCACCAAGATCAAGGTGGTCAGCGGGGCCGGCATCAACGCCCGGGGCCTGGTGCTCATGCCCGTCACCACCACCCCGCCGCCGGTCGACCCGGACCCGCTGCCGCCGACGACCACGCCTCCGACGGCGCCGGCGGGCGACCCTCCGCCGTCCGGCACCAGCAATACCGCCCGCCGGTCCGGCTACTGGATGGTCGGCTCCGACGGCCGCGTCTACTCCTTCGGTGAGGCCAAGAGCCACGGCGAGGCGACCTCGTTGCTCGGGGGGGCCAACGCGGTCGACCTGGAGCCGACGCCGAGCTTCAACGGCTACTGGATCGTGGACGACGCCGGCCGGGTCTTCGGCTTCGGCGACGCCCGCCACCACGGCAACGTCGACGGCGCCCGCCTGACCGGTGGCGAGAAGGTCACCAGCATCTCGGCGACGCCGTCCGGCAACGGCTACTGGGTCTTCACGAACCGGGGCCGGGTGGTGGCCTTCGGCGACGCCGGCCACTTCGGTGACATGTCGGCCGTGAAGCTGAACGGGCCGGTGCTCGACTCGATCCGGACACGCACGGGCCGGGGCTACTACATGGTCGGTTCCGACGGCGGCATCTTCGCCTTCGGTGACGCCAAGTTCTACGGCTCCATGGGCAACGCCAAGCTGAACGCCCCGGTGCAGTCGCTCGTCCCCGACGGCGACGGTGTCGGCTACTGGCTGGTGGCCTCCGACGGCGGCATCTTCGCCTTCGACGCCGCCTTCCGGGGGTCGATGGGCTCGGCCAAGCTGAACAAGCCGATGACCGGCATGGTCCCCTTCGGCACCGGCTACCTGATGGTTGGCGAGGACGGCGGCATCTTCAACTTCTCCGACAAGCAGTTCTTCGGGTCGCTCGGCGGGAACCCGCCGGCCCGCCCAGTGGTGTCGGTGGCGGCCTTGGACGGGTAGTCAAACGGTCACGCCTCGTTGCTTCGAAGCCCGGGCTCGTTCAGAGCCCGGGCTTCTTCGCGCCGCAAAACTGAATGTGGGCTGAATCGAGCTGAATGTGGGCTGAACGGCAGGACATGCCCTCCGGCAGGACGAATCTCGTCACAGGTCTCACGCCCGGAAGCGCCCGCCCCCCGGCGGGCGTCGTGTCCAGCCCCCGAGTCCGGGGCGAAGAACTTGGGAGAAGTCACGTGTCGAAGTTTCGTCTGGCGCGGCCGCGCGCCCGAGCGGCGGCCGCCTTGGCCGCGGCCGTGCTGGTCGCCGGTACGCCCATGCTCCGATCGAGCTCCGCGGCCGACGGTCAGTTCACGAGCACGGCGGTAGGCAACGGTCGGGGCAGCGGTATCGGCGACGGAGGTCAGGCCGCCGACGCCTCGCTCGATGGACCCCGCATGATCTCGTTCGACGGGAAGGGCGGCTACTACATCGCCGACACCTTCCACCACCGGATCCGCCACGTGGACGGGTCGGGCATCATCACCACCGTCGCCGGCACCGGCCGGGCCGGCTACCAGGACGGCCCCGCCCTCCAGGCCCAGTTCGACTCGCCCCACAGCGTCTTCGTGGACGGCGCCGGGAACGTCGTCGTCGGTGATCCCGTCAACGACCGCGTCCGCTTGATCAACACCCAGACCCGTGAAGTGACCACGATCGCCGGCAACGGGAGCATGGGCTACGCCGGCGACGGCGGGCCCGCCACCGCCGCCCGGCTCAACGACTCCAAGGTGGCCCTCGTCGGTCCCGACGGGCACATCTACATCGCCGACTACGGGAACTCGGTCGTCCGCCGCGTCAAGACCAACGTGGTCCCGTGGACCATCGAGACGTTCGCCGGCAACCCCGACCCGGCGGTCGGTTTCGGCGACGGGCGCAACGCCAAGGACGCCTTCTTCAAGCCCCGGAACATCACCTTCGACATCGACGGCGACCTCATCGTGGCCGACCGGGAATCGAACACCGTCCGGTCGATCGCCTTCGACGGCAACGGCAACGCCGGCATCATCACCACGATCGCCGGCATGCCCGGGACGACCGGCTTTGAAGGTGACGGCGGCCCCGCCCTCGAGGCGATGCTCTTCGAGCCGCGGGGCCTCGGCACCGACTGGATGGGGAACGTCTACGTCGCCGACAGCTCCAACAACCGGATCCGGAAGGTCGACGCCCAGGGCATCATCACGACGGTGGCCGGAACGGGAGAGAGCGGCAAGGGCGGCGAGGGTGGCCCGCCCACCGAGGCCGACCTGAACAACCCTCGTCACATCGTCTTCGACGACGCCGGTACGGCCTACATCACGGACACCGGCAGCTCGCGCATCCTGACCGTGCAGGGGTTCATCCCGCCCAACCCGGCCCCGAAGCCGGCCCCCGCTCCCGCTCCGGCTCCGGGCCCGGCCCCC
>CAZCVW010000163.1:0-7353 GCA_964502185.1 uncultured Burkholderiales bacterium | reverse complement strand
TCAGAGGTTCATCACCAGGTCCCACAAGAACCGCGAGGGCGGGTTCACCCTCGTCGAGCTGATGGTGGTGGTCATGATCATCGCCATCCTGATGGCCATTGCCATCCCGACGTTCCTGAACTCCCGGAAACGGGCCCAGGACTCGGCCGCCAAGTCCAACCTCCGCAACGGCCTCTCGGCGACGCAGTCGGTGTACTCGGAGACCCAGAGCTACGCCGGTGTCACCACCGCCACCCTGGGGGCCGAGGAGCCGAGCCTCACCTTCGTGGCCAACACCGCGGCGTCGACGACCCCCAAGACGATCTCGCTCCTGGTCTCGGGCACCGATACGGTCTACCTGACCGCCCTGTCGGCCTCGGGCAAGTGCTTCGCCCTGCGGCATTCCGTCGCTACCGGGGCGACCGCGGGGACGTTCCAGGCGGACGACATCTCCGCCGCCTCCTGCAAGGGCGACACGGCCTCCACCTCCGGCACCTACACGGCGCTCTGATCGCCGGGCGAACCGGT
Organism: uncultured Burkholderiales bacterium; assembly: GCA_964502185.1. GTDB lineage: Bacteria > Actinomycetota > Acidimicrobiia > IMCC26256 > BP-133 > CAZCVW01. The sequence goes on along the minus strand of CAZCVW010000163.1, from coordinate 6,846 downwards.
CATGGCTCCGGGGCGCCGCCTCCCGGTGGGTGAGCCGGATGGCTGAGCGGGTCGTGGGGCTCGACGTCGGCACGCGCGCGGTGCGCGTGGCCGAGGTCGAGCCCGGCCCGCGCCCGGTCCTGCGGGCCTTCGGCCAAGTGGACCTGCCCCCCAGGCTCCGCCTCCACCGGCCGCCCGGCCTGCGCCCCGGCGGGTCCTCGTCGCCGGGCACACGGTCCACGCACTCGCCTGCGGGTCGCCTGGTACGGTCCACCCCGTGGCCGGGGGAGTCGCGCTGCCGTACCCGTCGACCGGAGACACCCTGTTCCTGCTCGCCTACGGGGTGCTCGCCGTCGGACTCGTTCTCGTCGCCCGCAGCCGGGGCCAGTGCGCCGCCGACCCGCTCGATGAGATGGGCGGGTACGAGGCCACCGCCGAAATCCAGCGCCGAGAGGCGGGCGGGGGCCGCATCCCGATCATCGCTCTGACGGCCGGAGCGACGGTGGGGGACCGGCGCCGTGCGCTCGCGGCGGAGATGGACGATTACCTCTCCGAGCCGGTGACGACCGAGGCGCTGGCGGCCGTGATGGCCCGATGGGTGGAAGGGCCCGACGCCGGAGCGGACGCGGATGACGGGAGGGGGTCGCACCCGGAGACGTCCTCGATCGGCAACGCCTGAGGAGGCTGGCGCGCCGGGCGGATTATGCCGATCAGGTCCGCCACGCCGCGTGCTGACCAGCTCAGACGGCGGACGTCACCGCAGTCCTCGGCATAATCCGGTCCTCGGCATAACGGGCGAAGCGGGTCGCCCCCCGTTCGGGTCTCAAGGCCCAGGTGCACGCCGTGCTCGCCAAGGAAGGCGTGCGGGTTTCGATGTCGGATCTCTTCGGTGTCGCCGGTCAGGCGCTCCTCGACCGTCCGTGGTGATGGGCTCGCCCACCTGAACGTGGCGGCGGGTGGCCACCCGGCCAGGCCGGCGGCGCCCGAGTCGCGAAACCGGGCGACGGAGCGGGTGGTTGGGGAGAGGTCGGCGCCGATTCCGGTGGCGGTAGCGGTCAGCTGCTGGCCGATGGCTTCGAGGCTGCTGTCGGTGACGGCGGAGCCGAAGGTGGTGGTCCGGCCGAGCAGCGACGGCTCGGCGACCTGGGCGCCGGCCCGGGCGGCGTAGCGCTCGGAGACGGGGGCGGAGGCGGCCGAGGCGGACTGCACGGCACCCAGGGCGACGGTGCCGGCGGCGAGAACGGAGACGGTGGCGGTCTTGACGGTGCGGGGGACGCGCATGGCGTGACTCCTCTTTCCCGGGCCGTTCCGGCCCCTGTGGCGGGCTAGCCGGGGTGGGCTAGTCAACGAGGAGGATCGTCACATGGCGCCGCCCAACCCCCGCCCAACTGCGGTGCAACTCCCCCGGCGTCCCCAACTGACACCCAACCGGCGCTCAAGCTCGCCGGAAGGGCGGAGCCATGCCCCCGCGTCGCGCTCCCGGGTGTCCGTGGCCATAAAAAAAGTCCCCGCTGGCGGCCAGATCGAGGTCCACTGGTGGCCAGCTAGAAGTCCCGACGCCTCGTTGACGGATCCACCATCGGTGTCGACCAAGGCCAGGGACGGCTCAACCGAGGCCCCCGAGGTTGCGGCTCCCGACGCCGCCGAGACCGGCGACGAGCACTCCAGCTCCTCTCAGATCAGAACGGGAACAGCGGCCGCCGCTGATACGTATTCCCGCACCGCACGCCGGGGAGGCCGTGGCCGACCGGCCGGATGCTCAGGCGGTGCCGTCGGCGTCGGGGAGTTCTGCTCCGGGGGGCCCGGCCGCGTGTGGTAGCGAGGGCAGTGGAAGGGGGCCGGGCCGGGCCAGGTGGTAGCCCTGCCCCCAGGGAACGCCCAGCGAGCGGAGGGTGTCGAGCTCCTCGGAGGTTTCGATGCCCTCGGCCACGATGGTGGCGCCGGTGTCGTGGGCAAAGGTGAGCAGCGAGGCCGCCAGCGCCCGCCGCACTGGATCGATGTGGATCCCCCGGGTGAGGTCGGTGTCGAGCTTGATGATGTCGGGCCGCAGTCGCAGGATGTGTTGGAGGCCGGCGTAGCCGGCGCCGGCGTCGTCCACGGCGACGCGCACAGCCCGCTGACGGAAGGTGTCGAGCGACCGGAGGAGGGGCTGGTAGTCGTCGACGCTGCGGTGTTCGGTCAGTTCGACCACGAGACGTTGGCCCGGCGACCCGGCGAGGAGGTCGTGGAGCGCCGACGTGATCGCCGCCGCGGGGGAGACGTTCACCGACAGGAACACCTCGGCTGGGAGCCCGTCCAGTCCGGCCAGGGCGGCGGCGACCGCCGCCAGCTCGAGCTCGACGCCGAGTCCCACCTCGGCCGCCTCGGCGAACCACTCGTTTGGGGGCCGGCGCGGCTCGCACTCGAAGCGGGCGAGCGCTTCGGCTCCCACCACCCGGCCGGTGCCGAGCTCGGCGATCGGCTGGAACACCATGCGCAGCGCGTCGCTCTCCAGCACCCGTTCGACCCGCCGGCGGCGCGAGCGGCGCTCGGCCTCGAGGCTCCGGGCCCGCTCGGCCTGCTGATCGAGCTCGGCCTGCAGCCGGGCGTTGTGGGCCTGCACCCGCGTATACAGGGCCCGGGTCACGAGGAGGTTGCGAACCCGGAGCAGAACCTCGGTGCGGTCGAACGGCTTGGTGAGGAAGTCCTTGGCCCCGGCGGCCAGCACCCGCTTCTTCACCTCGGGTGTGGTGTCGGCGGTCAGGACGAGGACCGGCAGGAACTCTTCCTCACCCAAGGCGGCCCGCAGCGCCTCCATCACGACGAACCCGTCGACAGGGTGCATGCGCAGATCGAGGAGCACGAGATCGGGGCGCAGCTCGAGGCACCGTGACACCGCCTGGCGGGGGTCGGTGATCCCGTGCACGTGGGCCACGCCCGCCGCTTGGAGGAGGAACTCGAGCAGCCTCACCTCGGCGGCCTCGTCGTCCACCACCAGCACGGTGGCTTCGGCAAGCACGTCGTGGGTGGCGGTGGAAACCAGCTGAGCGGCAGCACGCTCGGCGCCCGTCGCGACCGGGCCCGTTGACGTGGCCGTCGCGGCGCCGGCAGGAGGCCGCACTCGAGAATGATCGGTAGCGATGGCGGTTAAACCTAACAGGCTCTGCCGCTGCCGCTGCCGCCGCCGCGTCGGTCGGTAGGTACGTCGCCATGCCCCGTCCGGCGCCGCTGTCCGGGACGCCGGACGGTCAGCCGGCGAGTTCGGGGAACTCGCGTCGCAGGGCGACTCGCACCCGCTCGAACTCCTCCTCGAGGCCCGCCAGCAACTCGGAGGAGGCGGTGAGGTCGCCGTGCTCGGCGACCTGCTCCAGCTCCCCGCACAATCGGGCGAGACGGGCGGCGCCGTAGGTGGCGCTGGTCCCCTTCACATTGTGGGCGAAGTGGGTGGTGGCGGCCACGTCGCTCCCGGCCAGCGCCTCCCGCAGCTCCGCCAGGCGGGTGGCGGTGTCCTTGAGGTAGAGGGCGATGAGCTGGGCCACGCGGTTCCCGGGAGGGTCGTCGTCCAGGAAGCGCAGCGAGTCGAGCACGGTCCGGTCGAGGGGACCCTCCTCTTCGACGGGTGGCGCCGTACCACCGGCCGCCGAAGCCGCCGAAGCCGCCGCGGGCCCGGCGAGGCCGTCGATGAGCCTGAGCAGATGGGCCACGTCGATCGGCTTGGTGAGGTAGTCGGCGGCGCCGGCAGCCAGCAGCCGCTCAACCTGGCCAGGGGTGGCGTCGGCGCTCACCATGACGACCGGAAGGTCCCGGGTGCGGGGCTCAGCCCGGAGCCGTTGGAGGACCACCTCTCCCGACACGTCGGGGAGATGCATGTCCAGCAGCACCAGGTCGGGCTGGTGCTCCTTGGCCAGTTCTATCCCCAGGCCGCCCTCCAGGGCCACCAGCAGGCGCACCTCGGGGCGACGAGCGAGGACGTGCTCGACCAGCGCCACGTTCGAGCGGTTGTCCTCCACGTACAGCACGGTGCGGGCCACCCGAGGGTCCTCCGCCCACGGGGCGCGGTGACGGGGGGGCCGGTCGGGTCCCCCCGGGGACGCCTCCACGCTCGCCACCTCGACCCAGAAGACGCTGCCCTGGCCCGGGGCGCTGTCGACGCCGATGGCCCCGCCCATGGCCTCGACCAGGCCCTTGGTCAGCGCCAGGCCGAGGCCGGTGCCCTCCACTCCCGCCTGGTCGGCGCCGAGGCGCTCGAAGGGGCGGAAGAGGAGTGGCCGCTGTGCCTCTGAAATCCCCGGCCCGGTGTCGCCCACCGCCAGCCGCAACCGGCCTTCCCCGGCCGCCTCGCAGTCGAAGGTCACCCGCCCGCCGTGGCGGTTGAACTTCACCGCGTTGGCGAACAGGTTGAGGAGCACCTGCTTGAGGCGCTGGCGGTCGGCCCGGACGTGTCCGGCGCACACCGCCGGCAGCGTGGTCGGCAGGGTGATGCTGCGGGCGGCGGCGATGGGCCGGATGAGGTCGAGCGCCTCCTCCACGACCTCGCCGAGCCGCACCGGCTCGAGCGAGAGGGCCAGGGGGCCGCTCTCGATCCGGGAGATGTCGAGCACCTCGTTGATCAGCTCGAGCAGGTGCCGGCCGGCCCGCAGGATCTGCCCGACGCTCTCGCGCTGGTCGTCGCCGAGCTCGTCCAGCTCGAGCAGCTGCCCGAACCCGAGGATGGCGTTGAGTGGCGTGCGCAGCTCGTGGCTCATCCGCGACAGGAACTCGGTCCTGGCCCGGCTGCCCCGATCGGCCGCGAGCCGGGATTCGGCCAGGACCGCCTCGGCTTCGACCCGTTCGGTCACGTCCTCGGAGATCCCCAGCAGGAACTGCGGGCGGCCGTCGGCGTCGCAGATGGGAATCTTCTTGGTGTGGAGCAGCCGCGTGCCCCGGTGGCGGGTGTGGACCGGCTCGACCGGGATGTCCAGGGGCTCACATTGCTGGAGCACCTCGCGGTTCTTGGCGGTCAGGAAGTCCGCCTCCTCGGCGGGGAAGAGGTCGTGGTCGTTCCTGCCGACGAGCTCCGCGCCCGGGTAGCCCAGCAGCTCCTCTCCCGCCCGGTTCACCAGCACGAAGCGCAGCTCGGCCGCGTCCTTGACGAACACCATGGCCGGGATGTGCTCGATCACCGAGTCCAGGAACCGCTGGGAGCGGCCCTCCTCTTCCTGCTCGCGCCGTCGCCCGGTGACGTCGGCCAAGACGCCCACCACCCGAGCCGGGCGGCCCCCGCCGTCCCGGTAGCAACGCCCCCGCGCCACCGCCCACCTGACCCCCCCGGCCGGACCGGGCACCCGGAAGTCGAGGCTCGCCTCGGGGCCGCCCAGCCGGCGCGCCTCCAGCCACTCGGCGAGGGCCTGGCGGTCGTCGGCGTGGATGACCCCCAGCACTGCCTCCCAGCCCCGGCCGAGGTCTCCCGGAGCCACCCCCAGGATGGTCTCGACGTCGCCCGAGGTGCGCACCCCACCCGTCACCAGGTCCCAGTCCCAGGCGGCCATCCCGGTCGCCTCGAGGACCAGGTCGAGGCGGATCGCGTCCGCCGCCTGCTGGGGGCGCTCGTCCTCGGGCACGACCACCACCCCCTTCGAGCTGTGGGAGCCGGATGTCTGCAATGACTAGCACGCCGACACCGACCGAGGGTCGGGGAGCCGGAAACGTCGTTCGAGGGCCGCCGGAGCCGACCCTGGTTCCGGTGGGGTGTCTAGGGGTCGAACCGGTAGCCGACGCCGGCCACCGTCTTGATCCATCGGGGCCGGTCCGGGTCGGGCTCGAGCTTGTTTCGGAGGCGTCGCACGTGTTCGGTGACGGTCTTCGGTTTCTGCCATTCCGGCGACGAATGCCACACCTGCTCGAGCAACTCGTCACGGGAGAAGGTTCTCCGCGGCGAGGCGGCGAGGTGGGCGAGCAGGGCGAACTCCCGGGCGGTGAGATCCACCGTCCGCCCGGCCACGGTCACCTCGCGGCTGGTGACGTCGACCACGAGGTCGCCGAACTCGAGCGGGGCATTGCTGACCGGGCGAGCCCGGTGGGCGGCCCGCCGCACCCGCGCCGCCAGTTCCCGAGGATAGAACGGCTTGACCACGTAGTCCTCGGCGCCAAGCTCCAAGCCCAAGACACGGTCGATCTCCTCGGTGCGGGAGGTCAGCATGATGACGGGCAGGCCGGTCGACGCCACGATCTCCCGGAGGAGCTCGAATCCGTTGGTGTCGGGGAGGCCCACGTCGAGGAGGACGACGTCGGGTGTGGCCGCCGACAACTGGCGTCGGGCCTGCTCGCCGGTGGCGGCCTCCTCGACCAAGAAACCCTCGGACGTCAGGGTTCGAACGACCAGCTCCCGCACGGGGGCTGCGTCTTCCACCACCAGCACCCGGGGCGGGCGGCCGGCAGGAGGCGTCGACCGGTCGGTCACGGCACGCCGCCTCGCCGGTCGACCACAGAGACCACGAGCGGCCTGCCCCGCCGGCTGTAGGTGATCGTGACCATAAGCGTCACCGTCCTTTCGCCACCGTCAGTGCCGCGCTACCGGCTCGTGGGCGTTCAAACCGCCCACCTGCGAGGTGCGCCTCACCGTCCCGGGCGCCCTTCATGGTGCCACGAACGCCGTGGGGCAACGGACGGGCAACGGCGAGCGCCGGTTTGGCCAACAAGGCGCCGTTTCGCTCCAGCCGGGAGCCGGGGGGGACGAAGGTAGGCGTGACGGACACACCGTCACAGCGACAAAGGCAAACCCGTCGCAAGGCGGGGACGCAAAGCCACGGGACCCAATCCGGGTCAGCCGGGCCACCGAACTGAAAAGGAAACCACACATCATGAACATCCGGACCAACCTCCGCCGCCTGGCCGTCACCACCGTCGCCG
>CAZCVW010000162.1:1445-7361 GCA_964502185.1 uncultured Burkholderiales bacterium | reverse complement strand
GTGCCGGCGAAGATGACGTCGTCCATCTTCCCGCCCCGCAGCGAGCGGGCGCCCTGGGCGCCGAGCACCCAGGCCACGGCGTCGACCACGTTCGACTTGCCGGAGCCGTTGGGCCCCACGACGACGGCCACGCCCGGTTCGAAATCGAGCGTCGTCCGGTCGGCGAAGGACTTGAAACCCTTGAGCGACAGAGACTTGAGGAACACCTGGCGGCCGATCGTAACGGGGGGTCCGCCGCAAGTCGCGGACCCCCATTACCATCGAGCGGGAGGGCTCTAACCGAGCCCGAAACCGACCTCACCCCGAGGGGTTTCCGGCACGACCTCGACGTCGGTGACGATGGCTCGGGAGGGGCCGCGCCGGCACCAGTCGACGGCCCGTCCCACGGCCGCCTCCCCGCCCTCGAAGCAGGTCTCGACCCGTCCGTCGGGCAGGTTGCGACACCAGCCGGTCACCCCCTCCCCGCCCGCCATCCGCCGGCACGACCAGCGGAAGCCGATCCCCTGCACACGACCCGAGATGAGGACGCGACGCCGGATCGTCACGGCCTGGCCGCCTGGCAGGCGTCGCAGTAGAAGGTGGACCGGCCCGCTTCCCGCCCCCGCCGGATGGGGGCGTCACAGCGCGGGCAGGGCCGGCCCTCCCGGGCGTAGACGAGATGGTGGTGCTGGTAGCCGCCCGGCCGGCCGAAGAGGTCGACGTACTGCCCATCGGACAGGGACGAGCCCCGGCTCTCGATCGCCCGCCGCAGCGTCGTGGTGATCGAGTGGTGGAGAGCCGACACCTCGCCGGGGTCGAGCGACCCGGCGGCCCGGTCGAAGCGCAGGCCGGCCCCGAAAAGCGCCTCGTCGCTGTAGATGTTGCCGAGGCCGGCGACGACCCGCTGGTCGAGCAGGAGCGCCTTCAGCCGTCCGCGCCGGCCGGCCATCAGAGCCGACAGGCGGTCCGGGGTGAACTCGGGCCCGATGGGGTCCACGCCGAGGTGGGCGAGGGCGGCCACCGGCCGGGGCGCCACGAACAGCTCGCCGAAGGTGCGGGGGTCGACGAAACGGAGCTCCGCTCCCCCGGACAGCGTCATCACCGCATGCGTGTGCGGGACATGGGGGCGGCCCGGCTCGACGAGGAGGAGCTGGCCGGACATACGGAGGTGCACGACGAGGGCGTCGGCGCCGTCGTCGAGGGAGACGACCAGGTACTTGCCGATGCGCTCGATCGCCGCGAGGCGCGTTCCCTCCAGCCGGGCGACGACCTCGGCCGGAGGCTGCCGGCGCACCGTGCGGGGCCCGGAGAGGGCGACCCGTTCGACCTGCCGGCCGGCGACGAGCGGCTCGAGGTCCCGGCGGAGGACCTCGACCTCAGGGAGCTCCGGCACCGTCCGGACTTGACTTGGCCGCGTTGACAGCCTCGCCGGCCAGCTCGGCCTGGGCCTCGTCCGTGCGGAGCCACTCCCAGGCCATCCGGGCGGCGGCCTGTTCCGCCTGCTTCTTGGAGCGCCCCTCGCCCGTCCCCCGGGAGCTGCCCTGGAGGAGCACGGCGGCGAAGAATCGCTTGGCGTGGTCCGGCCCCTCGTCGCGCACCTCGTAGCGGGGCATCTGATCGAAGCGCCGGGCCGCGAGTTCCTGGAGCCGGGTCTTGTAGTCCTGCCCGCCGGGGCCCTCCGCCGCCAACGCGATCCGCTCGCCGAGGAGGCGCATGACGAGCTCGTAGGCGGCGTCCCAACCGCCGTCGAGATAGATGGCGGCCAGCACGGCTTCCATGGCGTCGGCCAGGATCGACGGCTTCTCCCGCCCGCCCGACAGACCCTCACCCTTGCCCAGGAGCACGTGGTCGCCGAGACCGATCTCGGTGGCCAGCTCGGCCAGCACCCCGGCGTTGACCACCGACGCCCGGACCTTGGCCAGCTCACCTTCGGGCAGATGCGGGAAGGCCCGGTAGATGTAGTCGGTGACGACGAGCCCGAGCACGGCGTCGCCCAGGAACTCCAGGCGCTCGTTGGCCTCGACGCTCGGGTTCTCGGCGCAGTACGAGCGGTGCGCCAGGGAGCGGGCCAGGAGGGTCGGATCGGCGAACGGCCGTCCCAGCGTCCGCGCCAGCCGTTCCACGTCGCTTCCGTTCAAGACCGCTTAGCCCACCCTCTCGACGACGTACTCCACGGCGTCGCGTACGGTCCGCAGCTCGGCCAGGTCCTCGTCCTCGATCCGGAAGCCGGCGGCGTCGTTCTCGAGTTCAGCCTCCAGCGCCTCGACCAGTTCGATCAGGGCCAGCGAGTCGGCGGAGAGGTCCTCGGCGAAACTGGCCTCGAGCGTGATGCGGCTCTCCTCGATCTCGAGGATGTCGGCCAGGCGCTCCCGGATGATCCGGAACACCCGGTCGTTGTCGATCGGTGCCCCCTTGGTTTCAGACACCATGGGAAATGGCCTCCTTCATACGGTGCACGATCCCGGCCTCGGCGCACTCGGCGGCGAGGTGGATCGCATTGGCGATCTGACGGGCGGTGGACGCCCCGTGCGAGATGACACATACCCCGTCGATCCCGAGCAGGACGGCCCCGCCGAAGGCCTCCGGGTCATAGTGGCCGACGCCGTCTCCGAGCACGGCGGCGAGCTGCTCACCGATTGGCTGCGTTCCGGCGGGGAGCCCGAGGCCGTCCCGGACGAGGGCGAGCACCGTGCGCATCCCGCCTTCGATCGTCTTGAGGGCGACGTTGCCGGTGAACCCGTCGGTGACGACCACGTCGGCGCGGCCGAGGGTCAGGTCGCAACCCTCGACGTTCCCCACGAATCCGGGCAGCCTCAAGAACAGGTCGTAGGTGCGCTTGCGCAGCTCGTCGCCCTTGCCCATCTCCTCGCCGATGGAGAGGAGGCCGATCCGGGCGGATTCGATGCCGTAGCGGAGGCGGGCGTACTCGCAGCCCATCCGGGCGAACTGGACGAGCCACTCGGGAGCGCAGTCGACGGTGGCGCCCACGTCGAGGAGCAGGGTGGGGGTGGAGCCGATGACCGGGATCGTGACGACGATGGCCGGGCGGGCGATCCCCCGGATCCGGCCCATGCGGAGCAGGGCGCTGGCCATGGTGGCCCCGGTGTTCCCGGCGCTGACCATCGCATGGGCCCTCCCGTCGCGCACCGCCTCGGCGCAGCGGACGAGCGACGAGTCCTTCTTGCGGCGGATGCTCTTGGCCGGATCGTCGTCCATGGCGACGACCTCACCGGCGTGCAGGAAGCCGAGCCCGGAGCCCTCGAGCAGGGGCCCGACCACCGGCTCCTGACCGACGAGGAGGATCTCGATGCCGCTTTCGGCGGCGAGCTTCGCCCCGGCCACCACCGCGCCCGGGGCCGAGTCTCCGCCCATGGCGTCGACAGCCACGACGGGAGCCGGCACGGGCCGGGTCCCCTCGTCGGCCGTCGACGCCTCCGTCACCTCCAACGCCACCTGAGTCTCCCTACCGTCGACGATGTGGAGAGTTTCAGCCGACCTCGACCGCCTGGCGCCCGCCGTACCACCCGCAGTTGGGGCAGACGATGTGGGGCAGCTTCGACTGGTGGCAGTGCGGGCAGAGCGAGTGGGCGGCCGGCGTCAGCGTCCAGTTCGACGCCCGGCGGCTGCGACTCTTCGCTTTGCTCGTTTTTCGCTTGGGGACGGCCATAAAGGGCTCCTAGAGGTCTAGAGATCAAGATCGCGCAGGGCGTCCCATCGGGGGTCGCTCGGCACGGTGTCGCATTGGCAGGGATCCTCGTTGCGGTTGACCCCGCAGACCGGGCACAGGCCCCGGCAGTCCGGGTCGCACAGCGGCACGATCGGCAGCTCGGGCACCACGAGGTCCCGGAGCGGCTGGTCGAGGTCGATCTCGCACTGGTGGAGCGGGTACGTCTCGTCCTCGATCGGGTCCTCCTCGAAGACCTCGCGCAGTCGGAGGTCGAAGTCGGCCTCGATGGGGACGAGGCAGCGGCTGCAGATCGCCGACCACCGCCCGTGCACCCGCCCGCTGGCCACGATGCCCGTCGACAGGCTGACCAGGTGGAGGTCGAGCGCGAGGGGTCGGTCCGCCTCGACGCGAACCGAGCGGTTTTCGAGACCCGACACGGGCACCTCGACGCGAACGTCTTTGGTGCTCCCCGGTCGGCGGAGGAGGTCAGCAACATTCATGCGCAATCCGGTCATCTCACAGGGCCGCGGGGCGCGGCTACCCGGCCGGCAACCGGCCGGCCTGGGATGTTACCAGCGAGGTACGGAGAACCGACCCGCCCGGGGTTCGGGGTGTCCCCGGGAGTCCAACCCTTACGGGGCGTCCTGATCGAAGACCCGGGTCTCCGGCAGGGCGAGCTCGGCGACGGTGTCGGCCGGGGTGATGGCCGAGAGCCGGCGGCGGCCCTTCTGGACGGCGGCGATGGTCCGCTCCAGCGTGGCCTCGAAGCCGGCCAGCTTGTTGTCGACGTAGTCCTCGGCCTGGTTGCGGATCTGCCGGCCGGCGGCCTCGGCCTGCTCCAGGGTGATGCGGGCGACCCGCTGCGCCTCGCGTACGACCTCGGTGCGCTGCACCATGCCCTCGGCCCGGGCCCGGGCGGCGGACACGATCTCCTCGGCCTCCCGGCGAGCGGTGGCCAGGAACTCCTCCCGCTCCTTGAGCAGCCAGCGCGCCCGGCGCAGCTCCTCGGGCAGGGCGGCTACGACCCCTTCGATGAGCTCGAGCGCCTCGTCGCGGTTGACGATGGCCGAGTTCGACAACGGCATCGACCGGGCTTCCTCGACGAGGTCCCGCAGGCCCTCCAGCATGTCGTGGACGTCGCCTTGGGGTGCTTCCGCCTCGGTCAGCTCGTCGTCGTAGATCGCCGTCGGGGTCATGGGTCAGGCCTCCTTGAACCGCTGGGCCAGCCGCGCGGCCACGGCCGGGGGGACGAGACTGGCCACGTCACCGCCGTAGCGGGCGACCTCTCGGACCAGGCTCGACGACAGGAACGAATAGGACGGGCTGGTGGCCAGGAAGAACGTGTCGATGCCGGTCAGGCTCTGGTTCATCTGGGCCATCTGCAGCTCGTAGTCGAAGTCGGAGACGGCCCGGAGGCCCTTCACGATCGTGTCGGCGCCGTGGATCTTGGCGAAGTCGACGAGCAGGCCGGCGAAGAACTCGATACGGACGTTGCCGAGGTGCCCGGTCACCTCCGCCAGCATCGCCTCGCGCTCGTCCAGGCTGAAGAGCGACGCCGCCTTCTGGGGGTTGCGGATGACAGCCACGATGACCTGGTCGAAGTAGCGGCTGACGCGCTCGATCACGTCGATGTGACCGTACGTGACCGGGTCGAACGACCCCGGCACCAGGGCGACAGCCACTACACAACCCCCTCAATCGTTTCTGCAAACCACACGAGCGTATCTCCGTAACAACGCTCCCAGGTTGATCCCCACCCTGCGGGCAATTCCGGCAGGGTGCTCCCTCTTCCTCGTTCGACGACCACGGTGGCCCCGGAGGCCAGCCAACCGCCCCCCGCGAGCCGCCCCAGCAGGCCCCCGAGGGCTTCGGTGTCCAGTTCATACGGGGGGTCGAGGAACACCAGATCGAAGCGCTCCTCCCCGCCCGGCCCACTCCGCACCACGGCGTCCACGTCGCCCCGCCGGACCCGGGCGCGCTCGGCCAGACCGGTCGTGGTCAGGTTGGAGGCGATGGCCCGCAGCGCCGCCGGGTCCCGGTCGACGAGCACGGCGCTCGCCGCGCCCCGGGAGAGCGCCTCGATGGCCAGCGCACCGGAGCCGGCGTACAGGTCGAGCACCCTCGCGCCGGCCAAGCGCGGCCCGAGCGCCCCAAAGACTGATTCCTTCACCCGGTCCGTGGTGGGACGGACACCGCCACCGGGGGTCACCAGGCGGCGGCCTCCGGCTTCCCCGGCAATGACCCTGAGACCTCGCCCTCTCACCACGCCG
>CAZCVW010000162.1:0-1345 GCA_964502185.1 uncultured Burkholderiales bacterium | reverse complement strand
CCGCCTAGCGTCCACCCGCCTACGCCGTGCCGTGGCAACGGTGGACAGGCACCGTCCGCCCGCCTGGCCGGGCCCCGGACCATGGCGTCGGACCGGAACGGGAACGTCTATCGTGTCCGGTATGTGGCCGTCGACCGCGACGGCAACCTCTACCTCGCCGACGAGGAGAAGAACCGCATCCGCCGGGTCGACCCCGCCGGGCGGATCTCGACTTTCGCCGGAACCGGGTCGGGCGGCTTCTCCGGAGACGGCGGGCTCGCCGTTCGTGCCGCGCTCCGGCGGACGGCCAACGCCCCTTCCCCGCGGTCCTCATTCACGCCCGAAGACGTCCCCGTTGTGCTGGATGAAAAAAGTATGGTCGTGGCTCTTGTTGGGATCTGCAGAATTGTAAGCCTTCTTTGAGCTTCCATCGGGGACGTACTCTTCGGAATAGATCGCTCCTACCGGGCACACGTCGGGCTGATAGCACGCGGTGCACGAGGTGCACTCATCGGTATTCACGTACAGCATGCTGTCTCCGAAAAGGTCGATAGCGTCCGGATTCGGGATGTGGCTGTTTTCGATCACCCCACTGCCGGCCTGCTCCTCGGAGAACAGCACGTTGTTCTTGGGATCGAACTCGTAGATGCACTGCACGGGACAGACATCGACACACGCACGATCTTTCACATCGATACAGGCTTCGGTGATGATGGCGATACCAGACACGAGTCACCTACCCGTCATCGGGAAGCGTGGGGCGCCTCTGCCAGGCGGCTCAGAGACAACGACGGATTTTCATGATTCGGTACGGGTGGGCCCGATCCCGACGCTGAAATCGGCAGAGTTCACCGGTTTGGTGAGGTAGGCGTCGGCCCCTCGATCGAGGGCGCGCTGGATGGTGGTTTCGTTACGATGGAAGGAGCAGACGACGATCCGCGGCGGCGGCGAGATGAGCCGAAGACCGGAGATGGTGTCGAGCCCCTCCTCCAGCGGCATCTGGATTTCGAGGACGACGAGTTCAGGGTGCAACCGCTCCACCAGCTCGATTGCCGCGGCTTTGCTGTCCGCCTCGGCGATCTCCGCGGGCCGGAAGGAGCGCTCCAGGAGAAGGCGCATCAGTTGGCGCCGCTCGCTTCGGGTGTCGACGGCGACGACGCGCACGTCGATGAGGGCCTCCGGCGCGGGGTCGGTCGCGGCGACGTCGGGGATGCCTCCGGGGACAGCCGGGTCCAAAGTGGGGGCGGTGTCACGCATTTGGGATCATCCCGTTCGGGTCAGGGCCGGCCTGGTCGGCGGCGTAGGTCAACACCGCGTCCGCGCCTTGGGGGCGAGGGCGAGGCGCAGGTGACGGAGGGCGAGGTCA
>CAZCVW010000161.1:0-7385 GCA_964502185.1 uncultured Burkholderiales bacterium | reverse complement strand
TGTTTCGGCCTCTCCCGCCGGGACGCCCTGTGGGCCGCCGCCGCCTTACGGGAGGCCCGCCCCGACAAGCTCCCGGGCCTGGTGACGGGCCTGGAGGCGCCCGCCCTGCCCGGCATGACCCCGGTCGAGGAAGCCTCTGCCGACCTGTGGTCCATGGGCCTGTCGCCCGAGAGTCACCCCACCGAGTTCTCTCGCCCCGGCCTCGCCGCCGCCGGCGTGGTGACCATCGCCGAACTCGCCGACATCCCGCACCAGACGGTGGTGGAGGTGGCCGGGGCGGTCACCCACCGCCAGCGGCCGGGGACGGCCAAGGGCGTGATCTTCATCAACCTGGAGGACGAGACCGGACTCCTGAACGTGATCTGCACCCAGGGCGTGTGGCGCCGTCACCGCCGGTTGGCCCGGACCACCAACGCCCTCGTGGTGCGGGGCGTCCTCGAGCGCCACCAGGGCGTGATCAACCTGGTGGCGCAACGGCTCTCGCCGCTGACCACCCACCTGATCACCCGGTCGCGCGACTTTCGGTGAAGAGATCCAGGGACTCGGCGTCGAGGGCGGAGGCGGACGGCTCCAGCGCCAGCAAGGCGTCGTGGACCGACCGGGCCAGGCTGTCGTCCGGGTGCTGCTCCAGGCGACCGGTGACCCGGCACCAGGCCAGCGCCCAGGCGAGATAGGGGCGGCGACTGGCCCGGAGCCGGGCGAGGGCGGAACGGGTGGCTGCGCCCGATGGTGCAGATGACCCGTCCCGGGCCAACAGGGCCAACACGGCATCGGCGTGGGCCTCGGTGACATCCATGGTCGTGGGGGACGACGGCATACAAGGGTTATCCCCAGAAGTCACACAAACAACACCAGCGCCCGTATGTCCCAGAAAGCTCAGAGCTTGGGCGCGGCCACCGACACGACCGGGTTCGACGGGGGAGCGGCGCCCAGCGAACCGGCAAAGGTCTGGTCGGAGAAGTTGAAGACGCCACCGTCGGCGCCGACCATCAGGTAGCCGTCGCCGAAGGCGACCATGCCGGCCACCGGGGCGTTCAGGCGGGTCGAGCCCATCGAGCCCCGGAAGGGCGCATCGAAGGCGAAGATGCCGCCGTCCGTCGCCACCAGCCAGTAGCCCGTGCCGTCGGGGTCGGGCACGAGGGATTCCACCGGGGCGTTGAGCCGGCTCGCACCCATCGACCCGGAGAAGCGGGCGTCACCGAAGGCGAAGATCCCGCCGTCCGACGCGACCATGTAGTAGCCACCGCCGGTCGGCGTGGGGATCGAGTCGAGCACCCGGCCGTTGAGCGTGGCGCCCGCCATGTCGCCGAAGAAGGCGGCGTTCCCGAAGGGGAAGACCCGCCCGGCCGTGGTGAAAAGCCAGTAGCCGTCCCCGTTGGGGGTGGCCGAGATGCTGGTGACCGTCTCCCCCGGCCGCAGCTGGCCGGCGTTGAGGCCGCCGTGGAACCTGGCGTTCCCGTAGGAGAAGACACCCCCGAGCCGACCGGCGACCCAGTAGCCCGAGCCGCCGGGGGCCGGTTCGAGGTCGACGGCCGGGCCGCCGGGGCCGAGCGCGCTGACGGGCTCGCCGAAGTGTTCCGTGCTTCCGAACGGGTACACCCGGCCCTCCGACCCCAGCATCCAGTACCCGACTCCCGGGGTGGTCAGGCGGCTCCCTCCACCATCGGCCGTGCCGGTGCCGGCGGTCGCCGCGCTGCCCGTGCTGAAGCTGGGGGAGAGGCGCAGCGCCGCGTTCACGTCGAGGAGGCCAGCGCCGTAGAAGATGTCGACCCCGATCGGGCCGACGTCCCGGGCGCCCCGGCGCAGGCGGTCGACGATGGTGGCCTGGCCGGCGTTCGGGTCGGCGGCCCGGAGCAGCAGGGCGGCCGCCGCCACCAGGGGCGTGGAGAAGGACGTGCCCGAGGCCCGGCCGTAGCCGTGGCCCGCGGTGGTGGTGGTGAGGGCCACGCCCGGCGCCACGATGTCGACCCAGTCGCCGTAGTTGGAGAAGGACGCGAGGTTGCCGTTCGAGTCGGTGGCGCCCACGGCCACCACTCCGGCGCAGGCGGCCGGGTAGTGCGGTTCCGTGTCGCCCTCGTTCCCGGCGGCGGCGACCACGACGACGTTGCGGCTGGTGGCGTAGTCGACGGCCGTCTGCAGGGTGACCGACGATCCGGCCCCGCCCAGCGAGAGGTTGATGACGTCGGCGCCGCGGTCGACCGCCCAGGTGATCCCTGCGGCGATGTCGCTGTCGGTGGCGGCCCCGGTCGAGTCGAGCACCTTGACGGGCAGGATCGTGCCCTTCCAGGTCGCCCCCGCCACCCCGGCGCTGTTGTTCGTCTGGGCGGCGGCGACCCCGGTCACCATCGTGCCGTGACCCTGGTCGTCGAACGGTGACAGGTCGTTGTCGACCACGTCCCTGCCCTGGAGGAGCCGTCCGGCGAGGTCGGGGTGGGTCAGGTCGGCGCCGCTGTCGAGCACGGCCAGGGTCAGGTTGTCGCTGCCGGTGGTGAGATCCCAGGCGGCGGGGAGGTTGATCGCCTGCAGGTAGTTCGCCTGCCAGTCGCCATAGGCGGGGTCGTTGGGCAACACCGAGGCGCGCCGCACACGGTCCGGTTCCACCGTGGCCACCACGCCCGAATCCTCGAGCTCCCGGGCCGCGTCCTGGGCGTCCCCGTCGGGGAGGGTGACCTCCGAGAAGCCGGTCCGCCCGACCGCGCCGACGAGTTCGGCGCCCACGTCTTCCAGGGCCTCCCGGGCTTCACTCGACTCGGTGCCCGGTTCGAAGCGCACCAGCAGGGTGTCGCCGGGTTGGCCGGGTTGACCAGGTTGGCCAGTCTCTGTCTCGAGCGCACGGGCGACCGGGGCGCCGGACAGGGCCAGGAACAGGCCCACGGTGAGAGCGATCCGCCGCTGCCTGCGCTTGATCTGGCTCTCCATGCCCTTTTCATCGGTCAGTCGGGCATGTCTGTTGATGTACGCGGCGGTCGCGACGGGTCGAGCCGGGAGATAGGCGGCACTTGTCCGGTATGTTGACCCGCTGCCTCATGCCCAGAACGTCGCGCTACCCGATCCGGCCCCGGCGCCCCCGTCCCCTGCTCCTGCTCCGGCGGCTGACCTCCCTGCTCGGGCCGAGTTCCGACACGGCCCGGCAGGGCCTCGTCGCGCTCGTGCTCAACTCGACCACGAGCCTGGTGGCGGGGGCCGTGCTGGGTTCGATCACGGGAACCTTCGAGGAGTTCCCCGGCCTGCTGGTCCTCGTTCCGGCGGCCATCGGGTTGCGGGGCAACGTGTTCTCCGCGCTGGGGAACCGGCTGTCGACGGCGATCCACGCCGGTATCTTCCGCTTCTCCCTGAACCCGGCCACGCTCATGGGCCAGAACCTCGCCGCCTCGCTGATCCTCACCCTGTCGATGTCGATGCTGCTGGCGGTGGTGGCCAAGGTCACGTCGACCGCCCTCGGCATCACCGGCACGGTCAGCGTGGTGGACCTGGCCCTCATCTCCATCGCCGGCGGGATGCTGGCCTCGCTGGCCGTCCTCGCCGCCACCGTCGTGCTGGCCCAGGGCTCGGTCCGCTACGGGTGGGACCTCGACAACGTGACCGCCCCGCTCGTCTCGACGCTGGGCGACGTGCTCACCCTCCCGGCCCTCTGGCTGGCCACGCACCTCGTGCGGATCGACGTCGTGGCCGAGGTCCTCGGCTCTCTCCTCATGGTGGCGGCGCTGGCCGCCCTGGTCTACGGCTGGGAGGCCCGCCACCGGATCCTGCGCCACATCGTGCGGGAGTCGGCGCCGATCCTCCTGGTGGCCGGCTGCCTGTCGACGATGGCCGGGGTGGCCATCGAGAAGCGCCTCGCGGTCTTCGCCGTCTTCCCGGCGCTGCTCGTCCTGGTCCCCGCCTTCATCTCCAGCGCCGGGGCGGTGGGCGGCATCCTCTCGTCCCGCCTGTCGACCAAGCTGCACCTCGGTCTGATCGAGCCTTCGGGCTTCCCGGGCCCGCAGGCCCGCCAGGACGGCGCCCTCGTCTTCGCCCTGGGGGCACCGGTGTTCCTGTTCAATGGGGTGGGCGCCCATTTCGTGGCCCGCCTCCTCGGGCAGGCCAGCCCCGGGTTGTGGCGCATGACGGCCGTCTCCATGGCCGGCGGGCTGGTGACCGTCGGCTTCGTGGTGGCGGTCGCCTACTACGGGACCATCGCCGCCTACCGCCTCGGGCTCGACCCCGACAACTACGGCGTGCCCGTCGTCACCTCGTCGGTGGACTTCCTCGGCTCCGTCGCCCTCATCGTGACGATCGTGTCGCTCGGGATCGTCGCCGTTTAGTCCCAGCCGGCACCCAGGGCGAGCACCACGATGCCCACGATCACGAGGTTGTAGGCGAGGTGGGCCCGGGTCGACTCAGCCAGCGCCTCTTCGGCGGAACCGGTGGCCCGCCACATCCTCAGGTAGGCCCAGGTGAAGTACAGGCCACCGACAGACAGGGCGAGGGCGGCCGCGATCGGGATGCCGATCAGGGCGTGGACCAGCCCGAAGAGGACCGCCCGGCGCAGGTTGGCCAGCCGGCCCCGGTGCTCCGCCCCCCGCCGGAAGACCCATTCCTCCCCCTCCACCAGCAGGGGGAGGCCGATCAGGAGCAGGACCCCGAAGACCAAGGGGACGATCACCTCGAGCGCGCCGCTGGACGTACTGGTGCCTTCCGGCGCCTGACCGAAGACGGGGTTGCCCTCGCCGCCGATCGCCGTCCACCAGCCGAACGACAGCCCGGGCACCCCGAAAAGCACGAGGGCGACGGTGACCACGGCCACGAGCACCGGCAGGGCGAGCAGGAAATGCCGGAACCGCAACCCCCGCACCAGGCCCAGCACGTGGCCCCGGGAGGCGATGGAGTGGCGGGCCGCGTCGGTCAGGCGGAAACCGACGTAGGCGAGCACGGCCAGGGTCAGGAGGTCGACGGGGGACACGTCGACCAGGCTAGGGGGCTACGGTGCGGCGGCCTACCGGTTCGGCCTGGACCCCGACAATTTCGGGGTCACTTCGTCGCTCGACCTCTTTGGCGCCTTCTCGATCGTTTTGGCTCTTGTTATGCTGGGGTTGCTCTGATGGATGAACGACCACGAAATCTGAAGGCCATGCTCTCGGAGGCGAAAGATACCTCCGAGCTCATGGTCGACCTGGGGTACGCGGCCCTCTTCTTCGGTGACTCCGGCATGGCCGGCGAAGTCGTCGAACTCGAAGAGCGGCTCAATCGGCTTGTCCACGAGATGCGGTCCGTCTGCGTCCTGGCGGCGCGCTCACCCCGGGACGCCGACCAGATGTCCGGGGTCCTGCAGGTCGTCTCCTCCATCGAACGGATCGGGAACGCGGCCGTCGACGTGGCCAAGATCGTGATCCACCGCCTCGGCATCCCCAATGCGCTGGTGGCCGACCTGGCCGCCGCCGAAGAGGTCTCCCACCGGGTGCGGGTCAGGGAAGAGTCGGCCATGGCGCACCGCACCCTGGCCGACATCGAGCTGCCCACCGAGGTGGGGATGCGCGTGGTCGCGCTACGCCGGGGCAAGGAGTGGACGATCGACCCCGACGGCGACGAGGTCCTCGTCCCGGACGACGTGCTCATCCTGCGCGGCACCGGCGCCGGCATCCCGGAGTTGCGGGTCCTGGCGGGGGCGCCCGAGTGGCGCCCGGGGCTCCTCGAGGAGGAGACGGCGATCACGGACCTCGACCGGGCCATCGACGTGCTCGTCGAGATGAAGAACGTGTCCGAGGTCGCCGTCGGGCTCGGCTACTCGGCGGTGCTGCTCAACGACCAGGGCCTGGCCGCCGAGGTGAGCCACCTGGAGGACCGCCTCGACGAGATGAAGGAGCGCCTCGAAATCTGGGTGCTCCGCAGCGCGGCCGACACGCTCGACCCTTCGTCGCTGCGGGGCCTGCTGCACCTGGCCGGCGCGGCCGAGGAGATCGGCGACGCCGCCCAGGAACTCGTCTGGCTGGTGGAACGGGGCGAGGAGATCCACCCGGTGCTGGCCGTGGCGCTCGGGGAGAGCGACGAAGTCATCGTGCGGGTCCCGGTGGCTCCCGGTTCCGTCCTGGACGGCATCACCCTGGCCCAGGCCAATCTGGAACTGGAGACCGGCTTCTACCTGCTGGCCATCCGGCGCGGTGGACGCTACCTGTACCGGCCCCGGGGCAAAGTGCGTCTCGAGGCCGGGGACGCCCTCATCGCCAGCGGTCCCGACGAGGGGCACACTCGCCTGGCCGACCTGTGCGGATTCGTGCTCGTCGACGACGACGCCACCGGCGAGATCGAACTGATCCCCGTGGCCAACGGCGCCCGCACCGACCGCTAGCCCTCAGGTCCGCAGCTGCGTCACTCCCGGGAGGCCGGCTCCGCCCCGACGGGACCGGCGGCGTCCAGGTCCGACAGGAGGCGGTTGAGGCTGCAGCGTTCGGGGTCGAAGACGATCTCGGCCATACCGGCCAGCGGGTCGACCTCGGCCCGGACCACTCCGGCCGTGCCCGCCAGCTGGCGGTCCACGGCCGCGGCGCCGCCGGGGCGCTCGTCGAGCCCGTCCAGCATCACCAGGACCCGACTCCGGTCGGCGTCACCCGGTTCGGCCGGATCCGCCTCGGCGGGCGATTCGGGCCCCAGCAGCTCGGGCGGGGCCATTGCTTCGAGCCTCCGGGCCAGAGCATCGACGAACCCGGCCACGGAGTCGACGGCCACCTCCCTGCCCAGGAGCCGGTCACCGGCCCCGCCCAGCGCTCCGAGCGGTGGGCGGTAGCGGCCGGCGAGGCCGACCTGGGTGATGCGCCGCCGGCCGGCGGTCAGGGGCGCGAGGGAGAGAATGCCCTCCAGGACCGGGAAGAGGGCGGGATGGGCGGCATCCTCCCACCGGAGGGCCATGCGGGCCAGGTCCTCGTCGGCGACCAGCCCGCCGAAGCTGAGGCGCACCTTCCGGGTCAGGTCGACCCCGCCCCGGCGGACGTGCAGATCCGACAGACCGGCGCCGGCGGGGCCGGCCTCCTCGTCGCCCAGCACCCGCTGGGGGGCGGCGGCCAGCATGGGCCAAACGTCGTCGTAGGCCCGGGCCACATAGGCGTAGTGGCAGAGCGTGCGCCATCCCGGGCGGGGTGCTTCGTCGTCGTGCTCTCCGGATCCCGTCATCACAGCCTCCTTGCCGCTCGCCCCGATAGTGGCGGCCGGCCGCCGGCCCGGGCAGGGCCGAAGGTCCCCCAGGAGAGGCCCGTTCGGCCCTGGAGGGGATGGTGCCCGCGCGCCGACGATGGAGCCAGCAACTTCGCGCCCCGGAGGTGGATGGATGTCGACGGAACTGGTACTGACGCTCGGTCTGGCCGGATGGGTGTCCGTCGGCCTGGTCCTGAGCCTGGTCATGGGCCGGCGGGGCCGCT
>CAZCVW010000160.1:0-7404 GCA_964502185.1 uncultured Burkholderiales bacterium | reverse complement strand
CGTCATCACCGCCGCGGTCAGGTGGGCCACCCGGGTCGCATCGGGCACCGCTTCGGCCAGCAGCTCCGGGTGCCGGTCGATGAAATCGGTGCGGGTGGCGCCGGCCAGGAAATCCGGATGGCGGAGGAGCCGCACGAGGAAGTCGCGGTTGGTGCCGGGCCCGTGCAGGTGCATGGTGGCCAGGGCGCCGGACAGCCGGGCGGCAGCCTCGGCCCGGGTGGCAGCGTGGGCGATGACCTTCGAGAGCATCGCGTCGTAGAAGGTCGACACGCTTCCGCCCGATGCGACGCCGTCGTCGTACCGGATTCCCGGGACGGCCGGCTGGCCGGGGGCGTAGCGCCACAGCGGCCCGAAGGTGGGGGCGAAGCCGGTGGCCGGGTTTTCGGCGTAGAGGCGCACCTCGATGGCGTGCCCTTGCGGCGCAACGTTTTCCTGGCCGAAGGGCAGCGGCTCCCCCATGGCCACGAGCAGCTGGAGCCGGACGAGATCGAGCCCGGTCACGGCCTCGGTCACGGGGTGCTCGACCTGGAGCCGCGTGTTCATCTCGAGGAAGTAGAAGGCCGCGTCGTCACAGTTCTCGCTCGTGGCGCCGTCGAGGAGGAACTCGACCGTGCCCGCCCCGACGTAGCCGAGCGACTTGGCCAGCGCCACGGCGGTGGCGCCCATGCGGGCCCGCAGCCCGGCGGTGACCGCCGGCGACGGCGCCTCCTCCACGCCCTTCTGGTGCCGGCGCTGGACCGAGCACTCCCGCTCCAGGAGGTGGACGACGTGGCCGTGGGTGTCGCCGAACACCTGCACCTCGACGTGCCGGGGCGCCGGCAGGTAACGCTCGAGGAACACACGGCCGTCGCCGAAGGAGCTGGCCGCCTCCCGCCGGGCGCCCTCGACCGCGTCGGCCAGGCCGGAGGGGTCCTCGACAAGCTGCATCCCCCGTCCGCCGCCTCCCGCTGTCGCCTTGACCAGCACGGGGTAGCCGACCCGCTCGGCGGCGGCCGCTGCGTCGTTCTCGCCCTCGCGGCCGAACAGCACAGCGTCTTCCAGGACGGGCACGCCCGCCGCCCGGGCCAGTTCCTTGGCCCGGTGCTTGAGTCCCATCTCCCGGATCGCCTCGGGGGTGGGGCCGACGAAGATGAGCCCGGCTTCGGCGCAGGCCTCGGCGAACGCGGCGTTCTCGGAGAGGAAGCCGTAGCCGGGGTGGATGGCGTCGGCCCCGGACCGGCGGGCGGCGTCGAGGATCTTGGCGGCGTCGAGGTAGGACTCGGCCGCCGTGGCGCCTCCGAGGGACACCGCCCGGTCGGCGGCGCCGACGTGAGGGGAGTCAGCGTCGGGATCCGAGAACACGGCCACCGTGCGGATACCCATTTCCCGGGCGGTCCGGATCACCCGGCCGGCGATCTCGCCCCGGTTGGCCACCAGCAACGTGCGGATCATCACGGTCGCAGTCTCACATCCGGAACGGGGCGAAGGCCGTCGTGCCCTCCACCGGCGCGGAGTGGGCGGCCGACAGGGCGAGGCCGAGCACCGTGCGGGTGTCGCGCGGGTCGATGACGCCGTCGTCCCACAATCGCCCGGTGGCGTACAGGGCGCCCGACTGATCCTCGATCTGAGCCTCGACCGCCGCCCGGTCGGCGGCGTCGGCCTCCTCGTCGAACGGCTTTCCGGCCCGCTCGGCGGCCGTCCGGCGGACGATCGAGAGCACGCCGGCCAGCTGGCGTCCGCCCATCACGGCGATGCGGTGGTTGGGCCAGGTGAAGACGAACCTCGGGTCGTAGGCCCGCCCGGACATGCCGTAGTTCCCCGCCCCGTAGGACGCCCCCACCATGAGGGTGAGGTGCGGGACGGTAGAGTTGGACACGGTGTTGATCAGCTTGGCGCCGTCCTTGATGATCCCGCCCCGCTCGTAGCGGGTGCCGACCATGAAGCCGGTGATGTTCTGCACGAACAGCAGCGGGATGTGGCGGGCGTTGGCCAGTTGGATGAAGTGGGCGCCCTTGTTCGACTCCTCGGAGAACAGGATCCCGTTGTTGGCCAGGACACCGACCGGGAACCCGCAGACGGAACCCCAGCCGGTGACGAGCGTGGTGCCGTACAACGGTTTGAACTCGTCGAAGCGTGACCGAGGCTCTCGTCGTCGGTGTCCTCGTCGATGGCCATCTTCACCAGCGGCGGGCCGCCGAGGTACACGGTGGCCGCCTCCTTCACCAGCACCGTCTCCTCGCTCATGCCGGGCACGTAGGCGCCGCCGGCGGTGGGGAGCCGAACACCAGCGAGACGGTGGGGATGCCACCGGCCGAGAGGCGGGAGAGTTCCCGGAAGATCCGCCCGCCGGGGACGAAGATCTCGGCTTGGCGCGGAAGGTCGGCCCCGGCCGACTCCACCAGGGTCACCACGGGGAGCCGGTTGCGCTCGGCGATCTCCAGCGCCCGCAGCTGCTTGGCCACCGTCGTCGGGCTGACGGCCCCGCCTTTGATGGTGGGTTCGTTGGCGATGACGACGCACTCCACGCCGCTGACCGGGCCGATGCCGGTGATGAGGGCGCCGCCGGCCGCCTCCCGGTCCCCGACAGGATCGACAGCGTGCGCGCCGGCCAGGGCGGAGAGCTCGAGGAAGGGCCCATCGGGATCGACGAGCAGCTCGACCCGCTCCCGGGCCAGCAGCTTGCCCCGCCCCCGGTGCCGGGCCACGTAGGCCTCGCCGCCGGCGGCCAGGACCCGTGCCCACACGGCCCGGACGTCGGCCAGGGAGGCCAGCATCGCCTCCCGGCCGGTGCGGTACTCCTCGGACCGGGGGTCGAGGACCGACCGCAGGACCGTCGCCTCAGGGGCCGCGCCGCGCATGCCCGCAGCCTGCCCCGAACATCACGCCCTGTCGATTCGGCCGCTCGCGAAATATCTCGTTGCGAAAACGCACCCTCTGGCCGGCGTTTTCGCAACGAGATAATCGGGCCACCGGGTGGGTATAGGCGCGACCAGGTCGCGAAGGGAGGCTTCCCCTGATGGCCGTCAGCGCCGTCGGGGCAGCCAGCCTGACCGTGAGGCGTTGGTTCCGGAAGTAACTGTTCCACCCCAGCTCCATCGGCCAAAAAAAGGGCGCAACCAAGCGGTGCGGGTTGGCTCGCTCCCATTCTGTCGTCCCGCCACCGATAGCCGGTGCAACGGGACGACAGTTCGGGGGCCCCGGCCGCTCATCAACCGCCGGCGCGACCGGCACTCTGAGCGGATCCGTGGCACCGTTGTGGGCGATGGTGACCCTGATGCTGCGATCGGTGGGCCGCTGGGTGGCGGCGGTGCTGTTCTTCCTGCTGGTGGCCGGCCTGTCGAGCCTGTCTCCGCCGTCCCCGGCCGATGCCGATGCCGAGGGCGGCGCCCCGCCGGGAGTGATGATCGGGTGGCACGAGAAGGGCGACGACCTCGACACCATGAGGGCGAACGAGGCGGCGCTTGGCAAGCGCATGGCCGTCGTCCGCCTGTACGAGCAGTGGGCACTGCCCGGCAAGGCGGTGGACCAGGTGATCGCCGAGGGGCGGCTGCCGGTCGTGTCGCACAAGCCCCCGCCGGAGATCGGGTGGCTGCAGATCGCGCTCGGGGTGGAGGACGGACTGGTCCACGCCCTGGCGGCCAAGTACAAGAGCTACGGGCGCGACGTCGTGTTCGTCTTCCACCACGAACCCCACGACGACGCCTACGACCTCACTGGCGGCGATTCTGCCGGCGGCTCTGGCCTGTCGGCCAACTTCGTCGCCGCCTTCCGCCGGATCCACGACATCTTCGTGAGCGACGGCGCCCACGTCTCAGCCGGCGGCAACGTGTCGTTCGGCTACTCGGCCACCAGTCCGTGGATGGTGAAGGGCGACCCCCCGGGCCGCGAGGACACCCTCTACCCGGGCGACCGCTACGTCGACGTACTGGCCCACGACCGGTACAACTGGGCGTCGTGCCGGGGCGACGACTGGGAGGAGTTCTCCGAGAACTGGGGCCCGGTGGTGAAGATGGCCGCCGCCCACCACAAGCCTCTGATCATCGGCGAGTTCGGCGCCCCGCCCGCCGCCGGCCGCCGCAACGAGTGGTTCCGCAACGCCGCCGCCTGGATGAAGTCGGATCCCGACGCCCGGCAGTGGCTGATCGGCTTGGCCTATTACCACTCGTTCCACGACTCCTGCGCGTGGGACTTCATGAACCAGGGTGACGACGGCCGCCTCGGCTGGGTCGAAGCGTTCAGCAACGACCCGCACTTCCTCGGCTCGCCGTTCCCGCTGGCCCGGACCGGGCCGGCCCGGGGAGGGCTGCTGGCCCCGCCTCCGATACCGCTTCCGCTCCCCGTTCCCGTGCCGGACCTCCCGACGTTGCCCGCCCTGCCCGTGCG
Source organism: uncultured Burkholderiales bacterium (assembly GCA_964502185.1). Lineage (GTDB taxonomy): Bacteria > Actinomycetota > Acidimicrobiia > IMCC26256 > BP-133 > CAZCVW01. The sequence goes on along the minus strand of CAZCVW010000160.1, from coordinate 3,042 downwards.
TTCCGCTTTGGGCTGAAACGAAGGCGGCTCTCCGGAACCGCCGTCATCCGTTTGGCGGTCGGCGCCGCATGCGCTTGGCGTTCGCGTGAACCGAGTCGAATTCGCTGCGTGAGAATCGGAGTTCCTGAGAGCGAGAGGCGGGCCAGGCTTGTCACGGGGGTTAGTGTTGACGAAGAGCGTCGTAGGACAACTAAGTTTGCAGTCGGCACGCGGGCTGTCATTTGACTTAGTCGCGCTCCCCACAGAGCAATTAATCGCCGAGGTGCTTCAGTTTCATTGCGGAGGTTGACCGTCCGGCAGGAAGTTTCTTGCCACCTACACACCTTACCGGTAAGCGGCGAAAGCAGCGCCCACGGAATCTGAGCCTGACCCACACTTCGCCGGGCCACGATAGGACCAGGGAGGTAGGCTGCACATGATTGAGAACGAGTACTACTCCGAGGAGATTCACGGCCCTCATGAATACTTCGAGCTGGGCGACTTCCCGTTGGAAATGGGCGAGACTCTGCGTAACGCAAAGCTCGCATACAAGACGCACGGCAAGCTGAACCAGACAAAGGACAACGTCATCCTATTCCCTCATATGTGGTCGGGGACATCGAAGTCGATGGAGATCTTCATCGGTGAGGGCCGTCCGCTAGACCCGACAAAGTACTTCATCATCCTCCCAGGGCAGTTTGGTAATGGGTTCTCCTCGTCCCCCTCTAACACGCCACCGCCGTTCAATATGGGTGCCTTCCCAAACGTCATGATCGGGGACGACGTGCGGGCGCAGCATCGTTTGGTGACCGAAAAGTTCGGTATCAGCGAGCTCCAGCTGGTCCTAGGGTGGTCGATGGGGGCCGAGCAGACGTATGAGTGGGCCGTCCGGTATCCGGAGATGGTCCAGCGCGCCGCACCGTTTGCCGGCACGGCCAAGACCACTCCTCACGACTACATCTTCGTCCGCGCGCATGAGGATGCGATCAAGTCCGACCCGGCTTGGAACAATGGCTTCTACACGGAACCCCATGCTGTGCATGTCGGCCTGCGGCGTCACGCCCAAGTGTGGTCGGTAATGGGGGTGACCCAAGAGTTCTACAAGCAGGAAGCATGGCGGCCTGCTGGCTATTCCTCGCTGGAGGACTTCCTCCGAGGGTTCTGGGAAGGCTATCTCCTGCCGATGGATCCGAACAACTTGCTGTGCCAGGCCTGGAAGTGGCGGCATGGCGACGTGAGCTTGCACACGGGGGGCGACCTTAAGGCCGCGCTCGGCCGGATCACGGCAAAGACGTTCGTAATCCCCTTCGAAGGCGATATGTTCTTCCCCGTGAAGGACCACGTTGATGAGCAGCAGCTCATTCCCGACAGTGAGCTTCGGGTGATCGAGAGCCTCTGGGGTCATTTCGCAATGTTCTGCATGACGAAGGAGGATACGGAGGCCATTGACCGGGCCCTCGGCGATCTGCTCGCCATAAAAGTGTAACCTGGGTTACGAGTAGCTGGGTGGAAGGGAGGTCCACGGCCAGCAGGAGTCCGCCGAAGCCGATGACCGCCACCCCCACGACGAGGGCGACAACCTCGCCCAGGAAGTGGGGCGGAGCCGACGCGCGGGCGAGCAGGGTCTACCCGTTCAAGCGTCCATCTTGGCTTCCATGGCGGCCAGGCGCTCGGTGGCGGCTTCCCACTCGTCCATAGCCGCCGAGGCCGCCTTCCTGGCCGCTCCGTGGCAGGCGGCCAGCTCCCCGATCCGGCCGTGGTCGCCGTAGGTGGCCGGGTCGGCCAGCTCCCGCTCCAGCTCGGTGACGGCTTTCTCCGCCTTCTCCCAGGCCCGTTCCGCCGCCTGCACCGCCTTCTTCGGCTCCCGGGTCGCCTTGGCCCGGGCCTCGCGGGTCATGGCGTCGGTCCGGCGGTCGTCGCGGCGGCCCGCCTTGACCGGCGCGCCAGTTTTCGTGATCCGGGCGCCCCCCGGCCGGGGCTTCGACACCGGGGCGACGGGCGCCACCGCCCCGGCCGGATTGAGGACCGCCTCGTCGACGCGGTCGTGCCAGCGGGCCGTTCCGTGGCGGACCTCGATCAGGCTGGTGGCCACCGAGCGGATCAGGTGGCGGTCGTGGGTGACGAGGAGCACCGTCCCGGAGTAGGCCCGCAAGGCGTCCTCCAGCACGTCGCAACTGGGCAGATCAAGGTGGTTGGTGGGCTCGTCGAGCACGAGGAGGTTGTGCGGTTCGACCATCAGCTTGCCGAGCGCCAGGCGGGTCCGCTCGCCCCCGGAGAGCTCCCCCACCTTGCGTTCCACCGCGTCGCCGGAGAACCCGAAGGCGCCGAGGTAGGTGCGCAGGTTCTTGCCCACCTTCTCCGGGACGCTGGCCCGGAACTCGTCGACGACGGACTTATCCAGGCGCAGCACCTCCACCTGGTGCTGGGCGAACCGGCCGACCTCGACGTTGGCGCCGATCGACACCCGGCCCGACAGAGCCGGGATCTCGCCGAGCAGCAGCCGCAGCAGCGTCGTCTTGCCGGCCCCGTTGGGGCCGACGAGGCCGATCCGCATGCCGCGCTCCACGACCAGGTCGACGTCTCGCAGCACGACCTCGTCGCCGTACCCGGCGGTGACGTCGTGGAGTTCGGCCACCACCCGCGACGCCCGGGGCGGATCGGGGAAGGCGAACTTGGCCTTCACGTCCGAGAGGGTGGGGACCGGGATCTCTTCCAGCTTCTCGAGAGCCTTGATGCGGCTCTGCACCTGGCGGGCCTTCGTCGCCTTGTACCGGAACCGTTCGACGAACTTCTCGGTGACCGCCCGCTGCCGGGCCTGGTTCTCGGCGGCCGCCTCGGCCAGGGCGATGCGTTCCTCCCGCTGGGCCACGAACTCCACGAAGCCGCCCACGAACTCGGTGATCTTCCCGCCTGACAGTTCAAGCACCCGGTTGGCGACGCCGTCGATGAAGTCCCGGTCGTGGCTGACGAAGAGCAGCGCGCCGGTGAAGGCGGCCAGGTGGCCTTCCAGCCAGGCGACGCTGTCGACGTCGAGGTGGTTGGTCGGTTCGTCGAGCAGCAGCA
>CAZCVW010000159.1:0-7408 GCA_964502185.1 uncultured Burkholderiales bacterium | reverse complement strand
CTCGGCCGTCTACTCCGAGTTCGGTCCCTTCGTCATCGGGCTGCTCTCCGACCCATCTGGTGCCCTCCGGCGGGCCGGACTGAGCTAGACCGGTAATCCATGTACAAGGTGCTGCTCTGGGTCCAGGTCCACAGCCTTGCGGCTAGCGCCGTACCGCACTCCGGTCCCCTTCGTTGCGGGCGTTCGCCGGGCGTTGGCTAAAAGGCCCGGGGCGGCATCAGAGCGGGGGGCACCCGGCAGGGCGGCAGGTCCTTCACGAGGTCGTCCATGTAGCGGGTGACGCGGACGCCGCCGCGCTCGGGCACGTCGTAGTGACTGTCGCCGTTCCCGTCCGCCCCGGAGCGCCGGGCGGCCACCAGCGCCTCCCAGTCGGCCAGCCACGCCTCGGCCGGCCGGTCCTTCCCCAGCGTCTCGGGCCCGAGGCCGCGGATGCGGGCCACCATGGCGTCGACGGCCTCGTTCTGGGCTTCGGGGCGCTCCGCGGCCGCCGCCACCCGGGCCTGCATCTCCTCGCAGGCGGCGCCGGCCTCTTCGCGGACGGGCCGGCTGTCGAGCGCCTCGGCGTAGTCGCGCTTCTCGAACAGGAACGGACCGACGGACCAGGCCAGGCCGATCAGGAGTGAGCCGATCAACAACACCATCGGAACCGCACGCCGGGCCGCCATCGCCTCCAGATGTTAGGGGGCCGCAGGGGATCGAACTCAACCGGCGCCCACGTCACCGCCGAGGTAGGCCCGCTGGACGGCCTCGTCGCCGAGCAGCACGTCGGCGGCCGCTTCGAGGACGATCTTCCCGCACTCCAGAACGTAGCCCCGATGGGCCCGGCGCAGGGCGGCCTGGGCGTTCTGTTCGACGAGGAGGATGCTGGTGCCCTGGGCGTTGATCTCCTCGATGATCGACAGGATCTGTTGCACAAGCAGGGGGGCGAGGCCCATGGAAGGCTCGTCGAGGAGCAGCACCTTGGGCCGGGCCATGAGCGCCCGGCCGATGGCCAGCATCTGCTGCTCGCCCCCGGACAGCGTGCCGGCGGCCTGGGCGCGCCGCTCGGCCAGCACGGGGAACAGGCCGTAGACGCGCTCGTAGTCGGCCGCGAAGTTCCTCTTGTCGCGGCGGGCGTAGGCGCCCATGGCCAGGTTCTCGGCCACCGACATCCCGGGGAAGACGCCCCGCCCTTCCGGGGCCTGGCACACGCCGAGCGTCACGATCTCATGGGCCGGCATCCGGTCGATGCGCCGCCCGGCCAGCGTGATGGTGCCCGAGGTCGGCCGCAGCAGGCCCGAGATCGTCTTGAGGGCGGTGGTCTTGCCGGCCCCGTTGGCGCCGATGAGGGCGGTGATCTCGCCTTCGTAGAGCGAGAGCGACACACCCTGGAGGGCCTCCACCTTCCCGTAGCAGACGGAGACTCCGTCCAGGGCCAGGAGCAGGTTGTCAGGAGGCGGCATCGGTGGGCTCACCCAGGTAGGCGGCGATGACCGCCGGGTCGGTCTGGACGGCCGCAGGCGCGGCGTCGGCGATCTTGGCCCCGAAGTTGAGGACGGCCACCCGATCGGAGATGCCCATCACCAGGCCCATGTCGTGCTCGATCAACACCACGGTCAGGCCGGCGTCGCGGACGGCCCGGATCAGGTCCATGAGCGCCCGCTTCTCGGCCGGGTTCATCCCGGCGGCGGGCTCGTCGAGGAGCAGCAGCCGGGGCCGGGCGGCCATGGCCCGGGCGATCTCCAGGCGGCGCTGGTCGCCGTAGGCCAGGTTGGAGGCCAGGTCGTCGGCCCGGCCGGCGATGCCCACGAAGGTCAGCAGCCGGTCGGCCTCGGCGAGCCCGTCGGCCTCTTCCTGCCGATGGCGGCGGGTGCCGAACAACGCCCCCGGGACGCTGGTGCGGTGATGGGCGTCCGCCCCCACCTGCACGTTCTCCCGTCCCGTCATGTTGGCGAACAGCCGGATGTTCTGGAACGTACGGGCGATGCCGGCCCGGGTGATCTTGTGCGGTCGCAGTCCCTGGAGGGGCCGGCCGTCGAGCAGGATCCGCCCGGAGGTCGGCTTGAAAACACCGGTGACGCAGTTGAAGACGGTGGTCTTGCCGGCGCCGTTCGGCCCGATCACAGACATGATCTCGCCCTCGTGCACCTCGAGGTCGAGGTGGTCGACGGCCCGCACGCCGCCGAAGTTCATGGTGAGGTCCTCGAGGCGCAGGAGCGGCTCAGGCATGGCCGTCACTCGGCGAATTCCTTGGCCCGCCGCCGGTTGGGGATCAGGCCCTGGGGCCGCACGACCATCAGGATCACCAGGGCGGCCCCGAAGGCCAGTACCCGGTATTTCTGGAAGTCGCGGAAGTACTCGGGCAGGAAGGCTACGGCGAAGGCCCCGAGGATGACGCCGGGGGTGGAGCCCATCCCGCCCAGCACCACCGAGGCCAGGACCAGGATGGAGATGAGGAACGAGAAGCTCTCGGGGCTGATGAACCCGACCTTGCTGGCGTAGAGGGCACCGGCCAGCCCGCCCGTGGAAGCCCCGATGGCGAAGGCCCACAGCTTCATGGTGAAGGTGGGGACGCCCATGATCTCGGCGGCGTCCTCGTCCTCCCGGATGGCGATCCAGGCCCGTCCAACCCGGCTCCCGGTCAGCCGGCGCACGAGCAGGACGGCCAGCCCGCAGGCGGCGAGAGCGAGGTAGTAGTAGGGCAGCGGGGAGAGGAAGAACTCGACGTGGAGCGGCCCGATATCGATACCGGGCGGGCCGGGCGGGGGATGGGGGATGGACTGGATACCCCGGGGCCCGTTGGTGAACTCGGAGTTGTTGGCGACGATGCGGACGATCTCGCCGAACCCTAGGGTCACGATGGCGAGGTAGTCGCCCCGTAGCCGCAGAGTCGGGCCGCCCAAGATGACCCCGGCCAGCATGGCGGCGGCAACGGCCACCGGGATCGCCTCCCAGGTGTTCCAGCCCGCCTTCGTGCCGAGCAGGCCGGCCGTGTAGGCGCCGACGGCGTAGAAGGCCACGTAGCCGAGGTCGAGCAGGCCGGCCAGGCCCACCACCACGTTGAGCCCGAGAGCCAGCAGCACGAAGATCCCGACGGGGAAGAAGAGGACGCTCTGGCTGTAGGGGCTGAGCGTCGGGGGGATGGCGACGAGGGCCAGGGCGGCGGCTGCCGCACCGGCGAGGCGGGCCGGACGGGGCGCCCGGTCCCAGGCCGTGCCGGCCCGCTCCTGAAGGGTCAAGCCCGCGCCTTCCCCAGGCTCTCGCCGAAGAGCCCCGTCGGCCGGAACATCAGCACGGCGACGAGCACGGCGAAGGCGAAGACGTCCCGCCACTGGCCGCCGAAGACCGTGGCCCCCCAGTTCTCCAACAGCCCGAGGGACAGGCCACCCACCAGCGCACCCCGCATGTTGCCGATGCCGCCCAGCACCGCGGCGGTGAAGGCCTTGATGCCGGGCAGGAACCCGATGTTGTAGCGGGCCTGTTCGAAGAAGATCCCGAAGAGCATGCCCGCCCCGCCGGCCATGATGCCGCCGAGGAGGAAGGTGACGGCGATCACCCGGTTGATGTTCACGCCCATGAGCGACGCCACTTCGGCGTTCTGGGCGACGGCCCGGATCCCCCGTCCGAGCCGGGTGAGGCGCACGAAACGGTCGAGGGCCACCATGAGCACCACGGCCGAGACGAAGACCAGCAGCTTGTCGTTGCGGACGTCGGCCCCGAAGATCGAGAACACCGGGGACTTCTCCATGACCCGGGGGAAGCCGCGGAGGTCGCGCCCGTAGCGGAGGGCGAAGACCTCCTGGAGGAAGAACGACATGCCGATGGCCGAGATGAGGGCGGCGAGGCGCGGCGCGCCCTTCTCCCGCAAGGGCCGGTAGGCCACCCGCTCGATGGCCACGGCGATGAGCCCCGAGGCCGCCATGGAGGCGACGGCGATGACCACCAGGATCAGCACCAACTCCGGGCCGCTCTTGGCTTCGGTCACCCCGAGACCGTCGAGGGCGAAGAGGCTGACGAACACCCCGATCATGAAGACCTCGGAGTGGGCGAAGTTGATCAGCCGCAGCACCCCGTAGACCAGGGTGTAGCCCAGGGCGATGAGGGCGTAGATCGAGCCGAGGGTCAGACCGTCGATGGTCTGCGGCCAGAACTGTTCGACAAGCGACCGAAAGTCGATGGCGGCAGCGCTTTGAGTTACTTGGCCAATTCGGTGGTCGTGCCCTTCACGGTGATCTTGCCGTCCTTGACCGTGTACACGTACACCGCCCCGGTGGTCGGCTCGCCGGTCGGGGTGAAGGCCACGTCCTTGGTGATGCCCTTGTGGCCCGGGAAGCCCTCGTTCAGGTACTTGAGAATCGTCTCCCGGGTGGTGTTGCCCGCCTTGACGGCGGCCACGAAGATGTTGGCGGTGTCGTAGCCCTCGGCCGAGTACGTGCCCGGCGCCTTGTTGAACTTCTTCGTGTAGGCGGCGGTGAAGGCGACCGACGCCGGGTCGGTGGCCACGGCCGGGTCGGCGCACGGGCAGGTCAGTTCGGCCGCCTCGGCGGCCGGGGCCCCGGCCGCGGCGATGAAGCCGGGGTCCTTGGACCCGTCACCGGAGAGGAAGGTGGCCGTCACGCCGGCGTCCCGGAGCTGCTTGGCCAGCTTGCCCGCCTCAGAGTAGTACCCGGCGTAGTAGATGACCGGCGCCTTGGAGGCCTTGACCTTGTTGACGGCGGCCGAGTAGTCGGTCCCCTTCGGGTCGATGGCGTCGAACACGGCCGCCTTGATCTTCAGCTTGTCGCCCTGGGCCTTCACCACGTCGACGAGGCCCTTGCCGTACTCGCTGTTGTCGTGGATGTAGGCGACGCTGGTGGCTTTCAGGCCCTTGGAGATGTAGTTGGCCGTCTCGGTGCCCTGGGCGGTGTCGTTGGCCAGCAGGCGGTGGAACACCTTCCAGCCCTGCTCCGAGAGCGTCGGGTTGGTGGCCGACGGGGTGATCACCGGGATGCCGGCCTGGTCGAAGGTGGGGAGGGCGGCCTTCGATTCGCCCGAGAAGGCGGGGCCGATGATGCCCACCACCGACCCGTCGGCGACGACCTTGTCCTTGAGCAGGGCCGCCTGCTCGGGGGTGCCCTGGGTGTCGAAGGTCTTGAGTGACACCTTGACCGGCAGGTCGCCCTTGGCGTTGGCCTCGTCGAGGGCGAGCTGGACGGCGTTTGAGATGTTGATCCCCAGGTTGGCGTTGTCGCCGGTCTGGGCGCCGACAAAGGCGAGGACGAGAGAACCGGGCGCCGCGTCGGTCGTCTCGGTGCCGGACGGGCTGGTGCCCCCGGTGGTCGCTTCCTTCTCGTCGTCGCCACAGGCGGAGGCCAAAAGGGTGGCCGCCACCAGCACAGTGGCCCAGCGACTGCTGCGGAAGATGGACATGAAGCCCTCCTCGCTCCGGCTTACGTTCGCAACCGGTGAAATTGCGGAACGGCGATAGGGTACTTGCCGGTCGAATCCGGGCGGGGGAACCGTGACACCAGCTGAGAAGCTTTGTCGGTTACGAGCGGAACTGCGCTCCTTACGGCGGGTGGTCGTGGCCTGTTCGGGCGGGGTCGATTCGACCCTGCTGGCGGCCGTCGCCCACGAGGAGCTCGGCGCGAAGGCGCTGGTCGTGACGGCCGTTTCGCCCGCTGTCCCCACCGAAGAGGTCGACTCGGTCAGGGCCCTGGCCGCCGAGCGGGGCTTTCGCTGGCAGGCCGTCCAGACCCACGAGCTTTCCCGGCCGGGGTACGTGACCAACGACGGCGACCGTTGCTACCACTGCCGCAGCGAACTGTTCGACGCGCTCGGCCCTCTCGCCGCGGCGGAAGCGGCGGTCATCGCCGTGGGCACGATCGTCGACGACCTGTCCGACCACCGCCCCGGCCAGCGGGCGGCCACCGAGCGCGGGGTGCGGACGCCGCTGGCCGACGCCGGCATGACCAAGGCCGACGTGCGCGAGGCGGCGCGGGCGCTCGGCCTGGCCGTGTGGGACAAGCCGGCCGCGGCCTGCCTCGCTTCCCGCATCCCCTACGGCACCCCGGTCACCATCGGCACGCTCGACTCGGTGGGGCGGGCCGAGACGGCCCTGCGGGCGCTCGGGTTCGCCGACCTCCGGGTCCGCCACTACGGCGGCGTGGCCCGCCTCGAGGTCCCGACCGACGATCTTCCCCTGGTGCTCGCCCGCCGCGAGGAGGTGGTCGAGGCCGTGCATCGCGCCGGCTACCGCTACGTAACGCTCGACCTGGAGGGGCTACGTTCGGGCAATCTCAACGCCGCTCTCGCCGCATTGCCGAAGGCACCGGAAGGCAGGGAACCATGAGTAACCGGGCCCGTCTCTACCTGTCCTTCCCCGAGCCTCTCGTCGGACGCCCGGTGATCTACGAGGCCGCCAACCGGTTCGGTGTCGTGCCCAACATCCGGCGGGCCAACGTGGAGGCCCACTCCGGGTGGGTGATCCTGGAGCTCACCGGTGAGCAGGCGTCCATCGATCAGGCCGTGGCCTGGTTCGCTGAGGTCGGTGTGATGGTGAACCGCATGGAAGGCGACGTGCTCGAAAGCTGAGCGATCTCTCCCTGTGCGGAAAGTCCCCAGAAAAGGTGCAGTCATCGTGGTGGTACTGCTCGGGGCGCTGCTCGCCGCCGACGTCGCCACCCGGGCCTGGGCCGAATCGAAGCTGGCCGCCTACGCCCGCTCCTACTACCCGCCCGCCGGCGGGGCGGACGCCTCCATCCGGTCCTTCCCGTTCATGGGCCGGCTGCTGGCCACGGGGTCCGTCCCCGAGGTCTCGCTGGTCATGACGGATGTGCAGCCGGGCCGAGCTCTTGGTGGCGTGGCCGTCGTCTCCCGGCTCATCATCGAACTGGACCGGGTCGAGGTCGACCGGGGCGAGCTGTTCCGCGGCCGGGTGCGCGTGCTCGACATCGGCCAGGGCCGCATCGAGGCGATGATCGACGGTGGGTCCCTGGCGAAAGCGCTGGGGGCAGACCTGCGCTTCCGTCCCGGGGAGGTGGAGGTCCACCAGAACGTGGGCGGCACGGATGTGTTCGCCCGGGGCCGGGTCGAGCTTCGGGGCAACGTCGTCACGGTCGTGCCGATCTCGGTGGAGGGAGTGAACCTGCCGCTCTCGTCCTTCGCCCTGCGCTACGAGATCCCCGGGGTGGAACTCCTGCCCTGTCCCGCGCAAGTGGCGCTGGTCGAGGGCGGCATCAGCGTGGCCTGCACCATCGACGACGTTCCGGCGGCCCTCGTGCAGGCGGTCAACTGATGGCTGGGTCGTCGGAGGAGAGCGGGGCGCCGGAGGAGAGCGGGGCGCTCGAGCGGCTGGCGGAGGCGTCGGCCGCCATGGTCGCCGGCGTGGAAGCTGGGCTGCCCCGGTGGGCGGAACGGGAGGTGGGGCGCCTGCTCGACGCCTGGGGCC